>CAKZYM010001082.1 GCA_937884685.1 uncultured Calothrix sp. | reverse complement strand
ATTACCCATTACCATTTTCAATAAATCATGAAAAAAGTAGCAATTGTAGGAGGTGGCCCAACAGGTGTAACTCTTGCCTTAATGCTTGTTCAAAGAGGTATTGCAGTCACATTAATTGAAGCTGCTTCCGACTTCCATCGAGTCTTTCGTGGAGAAGCTTTAATGCCAAGTGGTTTAAATGCTTTTGATGAAATGGGAGTATCAAAAATATTAGCAGAAATCCCCCATCGACAACTCAATGCATGGGAATTTATTTTAAACAAAAAACCTTTATTTAAAGTTGATGAACCCATAGAAACTGACACTAAACCCTGTACTTTATTTTCTCAACCACCTTTACTAGAAGCCTTAATTTTAGAAGCTAGTAAATATAAGCATTTTGAATTTATTAAAGGTATAGCTGTTAAAGACTTACTATCAATTGATAATCGCGTAGCTGGTGTTAAATTACCAGATGGAAGAGAAATTACAGCCGATGTAGTAATTGGTGCAGATGGTCGTAATTCTGTTATTAGACAACGTGCCGGACTAGAATTAAAACGACAGCCAAAAAGCATGGATATCCTCTGGTTTAAACTAGCCGCACATCCTAAATTTGTCAAAGAAAACGTCTTTTCAGCTATTGGAGACGGTGAAAATGCATTTGCTGTATTTCACGGAGCCGAAGAAGGAAAATTACATCTTGGCTGGACTATATCTGAAGACAGTAAAAATATAGATACTAATGAATTAACAAACAAATTAACAAAAGTAGAATGGGCAAAAAAGTTTGCATCAATATCACCATCATGGTTAGCAGAACATTTTATAAACAATGCCGAATCTATCGAAAAACCCATTAAATTATCAGTTGTAGTCGGTCTTTGTCCATTTTGGTATAGTCCAGGGGTATTACTTTTAGGTGACTCCGCTCACCCGATGTCCCCCATTCGCGCTCAGGGAATAAACGTTGCATTACGCGATGTAATTGTCGCAGTCAATCATCTTGTACCTGTATTAACCAAAGAAGCAGAAAATAAACAGATTGATAAAGTATTCTCGCAAATTCAGAAAGAAAGAGAACCAGAAATAATCCGCATTCAACAATTACAAAAAGCAGAAGCCAGACAACACGAAATATTGCCAAAAAATCTCTTTTTACGAAAAATTGTTTTTAGATTAGCTCGTTTAGGAAATAAAGCAGTCCGTCTATCTTGGATACAGAGACAAAAGAAAATGCGTCAAGGTGTTACCGAAGTTAAATTAGAAGTTTGATTGGTAATTGGTAATTGGTAATTGGTAATTGGTAATTGGTAATTGGTAATTGAAAAAAATGTAGGGTGTGTTACGGCTTAAAAATTTTTGTTTATACAATACCTTTGCCAAAAAAAAGAGTGTGAAGAAAGAGGGCGTTCTTTAGTAAAGTTATGTTCTTCCACAAAAACAACTCAAAAGCCATAGACAGCCAATGTTTGACATATTAACACTTTTGCGGTGCCTGCTACCAGAAATAAATTCAGGTTTTGAGAATAGCTTTAAAAAATACAAATTACATCACCTTCAGGTAATTATTATTCAGTTTTTGAAACAGCTTTAGAAGCTTTTAAAAATTGCCATACTTAGTTAAGAATGATTATAGACAATAAGCGATTACAGTCGCTTAGAAATAAAGATTTTATTGAAATTCAATTCACATCAACTATTTCCGTGGATATTTCTACAGGTGGAGCTAAATTACTAGTCTCAGATATAATTATTCCCCTTGATGACGAACAGACAAAACCACAGTGGACTTTTTATTATCGTCATGCTGACACAAAAGGATGGTATGCTATGCGCTGGAGTCAGGGACAACCTGAAACTCTAAAATTATTGAGAAATCTTACTCAAAAGTTATTTTAAAGCCACAATTTATTCAAGTAAAAGAAAATAGAATTTAGCTCAAATTTAATTCTGACATGACGCTCATCTCTCGAATGGAATCGGTACAGTCACCGATAATCCCTGTGGTGGGGGAATTAATCAAAAATTCTCCCGATACTATATCTTTAGGACAAGGTGTTGTTTCTTATTCTCCACCACCTGAAGCTATAGAATTTTTACCTCAATTTCTCAGTAATTCTAAAAATAATTTATATCAAGCGGTTGAAGGAATTCCCCCTTTAATAAATATCCTCAAAGAAAAATTAACTGCTTTTAATCAAATCCAAATAAACGAAAATAACCGTATTGTGGTTACAGCTGGAAGTAATATGGCATTCATGAATGCTGTTCTGGCAATTACTTCCCTTGGTGACGAAATAATCTTAAATACGCCATATTACTTTAACCACGAAATGGCGATCGCCATGACTGGGTGTAATCCGGTTTTGGTAGAAACTGACGAAAACTACCAGTTACAACCAGATAAAATTATTCAAGCAATCACCCCAAAAACCCGAGCGATTGTGACAATTTCACCGAACAACCCCACCGGAGCGGTTTATTCAAAAGAGTTATTAAAACAAGTCAATGATATTTGTCGTCAGCGAGGGATTTACCATATCAGTGATGAAGCTTACGAGTATTTTACTTACGATAATGTAAGACACGTTTCACCCGGTTCATTTCCCGAAAGCAGTAACCATACAATATCTTTATTTAGCCTTTCTAAAGCCTACGGGTTCGCAAGTTGGCGCATTGGATACATGGTAATTCCGCAACACTTACTAACATCGGTTAAAAAAGTTCAAGATACAAACTTAATTTGTCCACCGGTAGTATCTCAATATGCAGCTTTAGGAGCATTACAAGCGAAACCGGAATATTTAAAAGATAATATTCAAGCGATTGCTGAAGTACGAGAATTAGTAATTGAATCTCTCAAAGGTCTTGAAGGTATCTGTACGATAGCTCCTGCTGATGGTGCTTTCTATTTCTTCTTAAAAGTTAATAGTCAAATTGATGATTTTGAATTAGTTAAACAGCTTATTAATCAGCATCATGTTGCTGTACTTCCGGGAACTACCTTTGGGATGAATCAAGGGTGTTATTTACGTGTAGCTTACGGTGCTTTGCAAAAAGAAACCGCGAAAGAAGGAATTGAAAGATTGGTAAACGGGTTGAGGGATTTAGCAAGTAGGAAGTAGTAAGTAGTAAGTAGTAAGTAGTAAGTAGTAATTAGCAAGTAGTAAGTAGCAAGTAGTAAGTAGTAAGTAAGGAATTAATTTCTTTCCAATTACCAATTACCAATTACCAATTACCAATTACCAATTGCCCAATTAAAAATGCTAATTACCAACAAAATTATAGAAATTGAAACAAATGAAGGTATCAATATCCATAATATCACGCCACAAATCCAGGCTATTATTTCATCAAGCGAAATAAAACAGGGTCAAGTTTTAGCATTTTATCGTCATACAACAACGGCTTTATCTATCAATGAGAATGAATCAAGATTGCTAGAAGATGTCAAAGTTTTCTTACAAAAGTTAGCGCCAAGTTCGGATAAATATTTACACAATGATTTGCATTTGAGAGGAGATATTCCACCAGATGAACCGATGAATGCTCATTCTCATTTAATGGCAATGATGTTAAGTAGTAGTGAGATTATTCCTATTGTTGACGGAAAATTAGCTTTGGGAACTTATCAATCTGTGTTGTTTTTCGAGTTGGACGGAGCAAGAAGAAGAACTGTCTTCTGTCAAATATCGGGAATCAGTTAACAGTGAACAGTGAACAGTGAACAGTTATCAGTGAACAACTATCACGGATTAAATGGATTTCACTGATTTCACTGATTGAGCTATCACTAACAACTAACAACTAATAACTAATAACTAACTAATTCTAATTTTTCAAATTCTGGCTGTCCGTAAATCATATTTTCATCGATTGCGGAAAGGACTTTGTTATTAGTTTTTTCGGAGTTTATACTAAGACAAGCCAATTTCGCTACGTCTGCACGATGAATTGTTCCGGCAATTTTGGGGTCTTCGGTTAATATTCCATTTCCCGTACTGGGTTCAGATTTTAATCCACCGGGACGAATTACTGTATAAGTTAATCCGCTTTCTATTAGATGCTTTTCGGCTTTTTCTTTTTCTATTAAAACAGGTTTGAGGGTTTCTAATGCTTGAGGAGGTATGGCATTTGCGCTGTTTCCACTACCGATTGAAGAAATTAAAATAAACTTTTTAACACCTGCTTTGACTGCGGCATCAATGAGGTTTTTGTTACCTAAATAATCAGCGCGTTCGCTATCTTTAGGTACTCCACCAATTGTACTAATAACTATATCAATTTTTTCTTCTGCTAGAATTGCTTTTTCTACATCATCTATATTTAAAGCATCACCTAATGCTACGGTTATACCCATTGCTTCTAGTTCTTGAAGCTTTTCTTCTGTTCTCAAAAGCGCTTTAACTTGATTATTCTGCGCGGTTAGACAATTAGCAATTTCTCTACCAACACCGCGACTTGCTCCAGCCAAAAAAATGTAACTAGTAACCATAGATAAGTTCAGCAATTAGATATTACACAATATTTTTAATATATCTTTTTTTGGTTTATCTCAACTAATAAAAAATCTATTCCTTGAAGATTAAAAAGAATATGACTTGCGAAAGAGCTAAATAGGACACACATCAAGATAGATTTGTAAACAACTGAATATTTGAATAAAAAATAGTCACTATTAGTGATTACAAAAGTTTTAAAGCAAAACAGAGGTAGAATATTATGAGCAACAAAGAGAAACAAGCTTTACCAGAAAATCCAAATTTAGCAGAACCTGGAAAAGGTGCCCCTGGAAATAATCATAGTGCAGTACAAACAGCACAAACTACCGCAGTAAATCCACCGGATGCAAAAATTCCTTCTAATGCTCCTACCGAGGAAAGCAAGCAGCAAGTCAAAGCTGTAGAAAAGCAAGAAGAAGGTACAATGAGTACTACCGATGGTTTTGTTATCGATGAAGCAGGTCAGCTTGATAACTATGCGGTTGAGCCAAAAATGTATGTAGAAGAAAAATAATTTTGAAAATCAAAGTTATATTTTGATATAAGAATTTTATTTGTAGAGACGTGAAACAAACTTTGCGTCTCTATATTTTTGCTATGTTTAGCATTAGTTGGCTAAAAATCCATCAAGTTAACTTATGAAGGAACAATTGCAAGAAGATTCTGAGAAGCTTCAAAAAACTGGACGAGTAGCTGCTACATCAGTAATTTGGGGTGTTAGTGCAGGAATGCTAGCGATTTGTATCCCGCTTGTAATTGTGACAAAAACTGGTGCAATTTTACCTTTCGCTGCAATTGTAGGGGCTGCAGTTGCGACTTTTGCGGTATGGAGTGGAGATGATAAGTCTCAAGTTAAGCAGCTAGAAGAGAGAATTGCTTTGTTGGAAACAATAGTGACTAGGGAGAATTCAGACGGAAGCTAGTAATTTACCAAAAAATGCACCTAAAGCTCTCGGGTTTCGCTATAATTTATTTCCACTACGAATAAATACTCTTAAAAAAATATGTTTTATTTAAGAATAAATCTTTGTGGCTGCGTAAAAAGTCCATTATTATGTTACCGTAACTTTTAAACTACTTATATAAGAGAGATTATCTATATTACGCAGAAGTAAGTCTATTTTGATTTACGGTCTTTTCTACGTATATTGATATATTTTGTTTAAGCGACGAGGAATAATTGCCTTGGTTTAAATTTTTTTAGCTATTCATAATTGTCACCCAAGGTATGGATGTAAACTCTATCAATTTACTGAAAGCTCAACAAGCCGACTTTCTTGAGCGAATTAAAAAAACAAAGACTTACGAAATTACTTTGCTTGAAAGTAACGTTAAAGGTTGTCATCGAGAATATATGCCATTTTGGGGCGAAAAATTAGCAACGCTCCTCGATAATGCTCGCTTACAAGCAGAAATTGTAGCCCGAAATCCGCCACCAATTCCATCTGAATACCTTGAAGATTCGGAGTGGTCTATACCTTTTGTAACATACTTTCAAAACCAAGCTGAAGATTATTTTTTGCGAGAATTTATTACTGAAGAAGTAATGAAAAGCTGTTTTGGTCGGTTAGTAAAGAAAATACCCCAAGACGCTATAGATTGTATGGAATTAGATGATGAAGGAAATCTTCGAGGTGAAAGTAGATTTTCTTTTTTCGTGACAAATAATCCTGATATTAAAATTCGAGTTTGCGTTGCTGATTCAGAGAGTTTTAATAGTATCAAAAAAGATAAAGCACGCTGGACAATTCAGCAGGATGATTTAAATAATTATCAGGTAATCTTTTTTTTATGCATGTTTTTTCCTGGCTCCGGACAAAGGGGATATGAAAAAGAAGCTCTAATTTCTGGATTTTTACCTACGAATCAAATTGAATTTAATGGCTCTTATATTTCTGTAAAGCCAAGTAAATTACTTTATTCAGGAGGGTTAAGCTGGTATTTGAATTTACTTAAAAATAAACAAAATTTGCCAAGGGAAGTTGATGAAATTAACCAAGCTAAAGTAGTTTCTACTCTTTCACCAAATCATCCTCTAGAAAGCGTTATCAATCAATGGCAATGTTCCCATACTTTAGTGGGACATATCAAAGGAATTAACTGTATTGCTTTAAAACCAAGAAGTAGGAATGATTCGCAATCTTTAATCGCTAGTGGAAGTCGGGGAGAAATAAAACTTTGGGATTTAAACAATGGTGATTTAATCGCTACTTTGTCAGAATATCCTTGGCTTCGTACTGGATTTGTTGATGAAGTCAATTATTTAGCTTTTAGTCCCGATGGGCAAACTTTAGCAAGTGGTGGTGCTGACTCTACTATAAAAATGTGGCATTTGGGTGCAAAAGATTTAATAGATATCATGCACAAACATAATGGCATGGTACGCTGCGTTGCCTTTACTGCTGATGGTAGGATGTTAGTAACTGGGGGTGATGATAGAAAAATCCAGTTCTGGGATATGACCGAGCGTCAAGTTATTATGACTCTTTCTTTAGATGATACTGCCGCTCATTCTCTAATTCATAGTCAGAATGCGAAAACTTTAGTTACAGGTAGTTATCGCAAAATAAAGGTCTGGAGTATTTCTACTGACGAAGAAATATCTTGCATTAATGTCGAATTACGGCATTGTCTTACTAGTCATTCTCACATAGTTTCTTCCTTAGCGTTGAGTAAAAACGGAACAATTCTTGTGAGCGGAAGTAAGGATAAAACAATTAAAGTTTGGCATTTAAAAACAGGAGAATTGCTTCGTACTCTCAAAGGACATAAAGATGGGGTTAATACAGTAGCAATTAGCCATTCGGAGCAAATTATTGCTAGTGGAAGTGCGGATAAAACTATCAAATTATGGCATTTAGAAACGGGAGAATTACTAAGTACTTTTTCCGGTCATAGTAATACTGTAACTGGACTAGCTTTTGCCAATCAAGATAATACTTTGGTGAGTGGAAGTTTAGATAAAACGATAAAAATCTGGCAGAGAATTTAACAGTTAACTGTTAACAGTTATCAGTGAACAGTTAACTGTTAACTGTTAACAGGGAATAGAGAATAGGGAGCAGTTATTAATTCTTAATTGTTCATTCGGAGGATGTAGATAATCACGTGTTAAGTGTTTACGAAAAGGTTTGAAGTAAAAGTCATAAATTAAACATAAAAATTATTTCCTCTTCCCTAATTCCTGCTTTATTTACTAATAATATTTGTTCACTGATAACTGCTCAGTGTTCACTGTCTACTGTTTAATATTTCCACGACTTTCTGAACACCATTTTCGGAACGAATTTTTTCTCCTAAAATAGCAGCTTGTGTTCGTATAGATTGATTTTCAACTGCATTTTTAATTGCTTGAGCAAGAGAATCTACGGTAAGGTTTTTTCTATCAATCATTGCTGGACTTACACCTAATTTTGCTGCTTGATAAGCCCAAAATGGCTGGTCGCCAAAAAATGGAATAATAATATTAGGTACTCCACTACGAAAAGTTGCAGCAGTTGTTCCAGCACCACCATGATGGATAATACAACTCATCTGAGGAAATAACCAACTGTGGGGTATATTATCTATTTGAAAAACGGTATCGGGTAAAGAGTTTTTCAAACCACTCCAACCAGAAAGAAAAATTCCTCTTTGTTGAGTCTTATCTAATGCTTTTAAAGCAATTTCAGCTATATTTTGTGCTTCTTCACCACCCATACTACCAAAGCCAATATATACCGGAGGAGAACCAGCTTGGAGAAATTCAACTAAATCTGCTGGAGGGATAAAATCATCTACTGCATCTAAAAACCAATATCCTGTTAAATGAACCCGACTTGACCAATCTTTTGGTTTAGGTGTGACTGATGGACTACAACCAATTAGATAATTGATTTTTGCATCTTCCATTTTTGTAAAAGCATTTGCTCGAATACCTGTTGGTGACAATTTGAGGATTGATTTACGAAATTGATTGATAGGTTTACGAAAAAATTGCCAAAATAATTGATTGGTAAGTGTATAACTAAATCGATTGTAAATACTTCCTAATTTTTCTAAATGTGGTGGTGTAACTGCATTCGGAAACTCTTTTGTTGGGTAACTTGGTGTTAGATAAGCATAATAAAAAGGAATATCTAATTTTTCAGCAATATCGAATCCCCAGAAAGGGAAACCTCCCCCAATAATCGCATCAGTTCCCTGACAAGCTGACCATGAATCGAGCAATACAGGTTCCATTATAGGTTCGAGTAAATCACCCAAACGACGGACAAAAGCAATGGGGTTTCTAGTTTTTAACATTGCTTGTCCCTGAGCGCTTTCTATACCTTCTTTGGGATTACCGCTAATTAAAGCAAATTCTAAACCATGACTAAGAATATCCGACTCAAAAGTAGCTTGACTGGCAATTTTTACTTGATATCCAGCTTGTTTTAAACCGATTCCCAAAGCAATAAACGGTTGAACATCACCACGAGAACCGAGAGTGAGAATAGTAATGTGCATTAGTTAAGGATTTACGTAATACAAGAAGAAATAATTATCTTAATTTTAGTGCGATTGCAATTTTAATGATGTTACTGATAACCTTTTTGAACATTGCTTTTCTAGCTGGTTTTCAATTTCAATAAATAGATTGTAAAATATTCATATCTGTGGAGAAATAATCATGAAAGAAGAACAAACTCGCACCGTTCGTAGAGGAAGAATATTTCCTGAAATACAGTGGACGGAAGAACAAAAAGCACAGAAAAGAGCAGAACGTGAGGCTTTTTACCAGCGCTGTAAACCGATTTTTGATAAAGTCAAATCGGAATTTATCGAAACTCATTACAACTGGTATGTTGCTGTTGAACCAGACAGTGGAGACTATTTTATCGATAAAGATTTAAATCAAGTTTGGCAAAAGTGTGGTGACAAGCATCCTGGTAAAATACATCATACTTTCCGAATTAATGAAACAGGGGCTTGCGGTTCGATATGATGAATGGATTTTTTGGTGATGAGGATTGTTAGTTATAATTGATAGTTTACAATTGGCAATTGATAAAATTATCAGAAATACCTATATATTCCTTGAATCAATTATATTTAGAGATTAACTTTGGATGAGAAAGAAATCAATCTATTTTGTAATTGCAATTTTTGTAGTTGCTATTTTAGTAATATATATAAATTTAGCTCACCATAGTATTAAAGTAATTAATGTTGTTAGTAAAAAACCAATTGAAGGTGTTGAGTTAGCCTTTAATTTTTCACAGGCTTGTTATTCAAAAGATATTTATACTATAGGTTATGATTATGAAACTTGTGAAGGAAGATATAAGCCTATTGAAAATCAAGTAACAGGTAAAAATGGTAAAGTATCATTTTGGACTTTTCCTTTTGTTTTTCATCCAGTTTATTTTCGCTATACTATTTACCGGTCGGATGGTTATAGAAAAACCCCCAGTCATGACCCATTTAATCATCCAATAGTTTGGCTTGTCCCGAATAATGCACCATTACCATCAAGTAAAGCAGCCGCTGAATATCTTTCCCAACAACCAGACATTATAAAAATAATTAATTTTTACGCTTCAAAAGGAATGAGAGCTAAATTTAATTATCATGAGAAATGGTCATCTTACGGGGTGTACAGGATTGGAATTGATGTTAGTAAACCACGAATTAGGAATGGACAAAATCCTAAAATAGAAGAAGGACAATGGAGCATTCATCGAAGTCCTGCAATATTGGTACATCCAGGTAATTATAATTAT
>CAKZYM010001081.1 GCA_937884685.1 uncultured Calothrix sp. | reverse complement strand
CCCTACTTGCTTCTTTCTACTTTCTTCTTTATACTTACTACTTGCCACTCGCTACTTGCGTCTTGCTACTTGCTACTTGCTACTTCCTACTCCCTACCCCCCGAAAACTAACTCAATTTAAAATTAATCAAAAAAAACGATAGTCTGGGGTGCTGAGTGGGAAAACTAATACTCAGTTGCTCGGGACTTTCTTTATTTCCAGGGGTTATAGGTTTGTAGGAGATGCTTTTTTGTTCTCCAGGGTTCTATCAAACTGGTTGTAGAAATCCGAGTTAATAAACGTAATTGAAAATTACTGAAGTGCAGGGGTGATTAGACCTTTTGAAAACCGCATGGAATTAAAAGCTGCCTATAACAATATTTTAATACGAGCGCTTAAATGGGTAAATCTTCGACCAGAAGAAGGTTCTCGTACATTGCTGATGTTTGCTTTTTACGCAACAACTTCAGTTGGATTGCGATGGGTGGAAGATAGTAGCATCGCTTTATTCCTGGACAAGTACGGGGCTGAGACTCTACCACTGATTTATATTGCTAGCGCATTAGTGGGGATTGCGTTAGTTTTTCTATACTCTTGGCTGCAAAAGATTTTTCCTCTGCGATGGCTGATTGTAGCTGCCGTACCCTGTATGGTAATACCTTTGATTCTACTGCCTGTAGGTCTGCGATTAAATATTACAAGAAATTTTCAAGCCGAGCAATTGGCTTTATTCAGCGTTTTTTTATTAAGGCTTTGGGTTGATGCGATTTACGTCATTAATCAAATTAATACTTCTATTGCAGCAAATCAATTATTTAATATTCAGGAGATTAAGCGTACTTATCCCTTGGTCAGTAGTGGGATTTTAGTCGCTGATGTTATTGGGGGATTTAGCTTACCGACTTTGGTCAAATTTCTCAAGCTAGATAAAGTAATTTTAATTGGAGCTTTGGTTATTGTTTTAGGTACAGCAATACTGCTGCATTTAAGTAAAAAATATCCTCAAGCTTTTTCCGATGCTCCACAACGAAAAATCAATAAATCACAAGTTTCCCGTGCCCGTCGTCTTTCTAGTCCCCTTAGACGCTATGCTTTGCGGTTATTTCTGTTTGGACTTTTAATACAAGCAATCGGTTTATTAGTCGATTTTCAGTATTTATCTCAATTAGAATCTACTTTTCAAGGTAAAGATATTACCAGTTTTTTAGGGGTCTTTGGGGGAATATTAGGGCTGTTTGAACTAACAACGCAGTTATTTGTTTCCAGTCGCGCAATTGAACGTTTAGGAATTTTTTTTACTACCGCAATTTTACCTGTTGGTGTAGGTGTTTTACTTACGGTACTAGCTATTGTGTCTCCCTTATCAATGACTTCTGTCTTTTTCGGTTTGGAAGTACCTGGTTTACTGCTATGGGGTTTAACGCTGGTTAAGTTTTTAGATGAACTTGTGCGTTATACCTTCGTAGCCAATACTGCTACATTGCTTTTTCAACCGATACCAGAAAAAGTTAGAAGTCGCGTACAAACTCTATCAGGGGGCTTCGCTGAGGCTGCTGCTGCTGGGTTTACAGGATTTATTATTTTAATCACCCAATGGATTGCCAGCAAGTTTATACCAGAATCTTGGCACCACTTAATCCTAATTATACAAACAGCAATCGTTGCAATTATATGTGTAGCAGTCATTTGGGTATTGCGATCGCAATATGTTGACTTGTTAGTTTTGAGTGCAGAAAGGGGACATTTAAGCGTCACAAACGTTGATTTACCGTTCTTCAAGCGAGCCGTAATTAAGGCTTTACGAGAAACAGGAAATGAGGCTGATAAACTTTCTTGTATAGAACTTTTATCACAAATTGACCCTCGAAGAGCCGGAGAAGTTTTAGCCCCGGAACTACCAAAGTTGACTCCTGCTTTACAGCATCGAAGTTTGGAAGTGATGCTTGAATATGACGTGAATCCTGCTTATTTACCTTCAGTACGCAGTTTAAAAGAAAATCCTCAAACCAAAGCCAATCCCAATATATTTGCTTTAGCATTACGTTACGTTTTTCTTGCAGAAGTTTCTCCAAATTCAAATCAATTAGAAGAATACTTAAGTCCAGAACAACATCCCGTGATTCTAGGTACCGCTGCGGCTTTATTATTTACCGAGGGGACAACCAAGCAAAAAGTTGCAGCAACTAAAACACTCAAATGGATGCTGACTAATAAAGAAGAAGATATACGAGTATCCGGAGTTCAATCTCTAGCAAAAGCAACTTATTTACAATCTCTACGAATTTATATTCCTTCGTTATTAGAGGATGAATCATTAAAGGTACGTAGTGCAGTATTGGAAATGATTGCTGCAAACCATTTAGAAGAGCATTATTCAAAATTAATACAAGGACTTTATCATAAATCCACTCGGCTATTAGTAATGAAAAGCTTAGTGAAATTGGGGAATGAAGTTTTACCAATGCTGTCAAACTTAGTACATGATTTTTATCAACCTGAAATAGCGCGGGTATATGCTCTACGAACAATGAGTCAAATTGAAACCTTAGAAGCAACAGATACCTTATGGGAACATTTAGAGACATCCAAAGGTAAAATCAAATCTCATATACTGCGTGTTTTAATCAAAAGAAATCAGCAACATGAAATATCAGCTTTAGTAGATAGGTCTTATGAAACCAGAGTACAAGCATTGATAGAAGGAGAATTAATCTTATTAGCTCATGTATACGCTGCCTCTGTAGATTTTAAATCTCAAGTTGAAATTTACGCAGCTTATATAGAATTTAAAACAGGAGAAACTCTGCAAAACTTTCACTCTAAAAAAAAGGTTGTAGCTTTATGCAAGCTTGTTCAGAAAGCTATTTCCGAATTAGAAATTGATATTAAAGAACGGTTATTTTTACTGTTAAAATTGCTTTATCCCTTAGATAAAATTAATGCCGCTGCATTTAATCTAAATTCTAAATCAGGGGTGACTTTAGCCAGGGGTTTGGAGATTCTGGAGCATACTATCGACTTACCTTGCAAACCGATATTACTTAATATTTTTGATAGAAGACCATCCACCGAAAAATTACAAAAGCTAGTAGAAGCCGGACTGTTTAAATACGAACAAATGGCCGTCAACGAAAGGACTAGAGCATTATTAGATTTAGAGAATTCACTTTCCGATTGGTGCTGGGCTTGCTGCATTCATTTTGCTCAAGTTGCTCGTATTAAACTAAAACCCACACAAATTGAAGGAAGTTTTCGTCATCCTTGTGGTTTTGTTCGAGAAGCAGCCGTAGCATACTTAAAAATTGCATCTCCTCGCTTATTTATAAAAGTCATACCTCAGCTAAAACAAGATTCTCATCCTCTTGTAGTAGCTCAAGTTAATGAATTTATCGACAAGTATAAGCTTAATTAATAATGGTTAGTTGTTAGTTGTTAGTTGTTAGTGGATAGTTGATAGTAAATATTTTTCATAAATTATAAGAATAAGTTAAATGGAAAAGTCTAATTTTGAAAATTTAAGAGTTTTTCAATTGTCTGAGAAATTAGCAGATTATATATGGGATATTGTTATATCTTGGAATTATTTCGCTAGGGATACCGTTGGAAAACAAATTACTCGTTCTGCTGATAGTATTGGTGCAAATATTGCCGAAGGTAGTGGTCGCTATAATTTTCAGGATAATCTTCGATTTGTCAAAATTGCTAGAGCTTCTTTACACGAAACTAGATACTGGTTAAGAAGAACGTATGTCCGTAAATTAATAACAAACGAACAAATAAATATTATTAAGCCTATTGTTGATGAACTCTCACCAAAATTGAATGCTTACTTCAAATATTTAGAGAGAGCAGCAAAACAAGAAAAAGAAAAGAACAAAAATAATAAATGACTATCAACTTTCACCCAAAGGGTGTGGATCATCAACTAACAACTAACAACTATCAACTAACAACTATCAACTAACAACTATCAACTAACAACTAACAACTAACAACTAACTAAAATTTTATGTTAACCAGCGTTGACCGTTTATTATTTGTACGTCAAGTTCCGATATTTAAAGAACTACGAGATGATTTTATTGTTCGATTAGCTTCTGCTATGAATGAGCTTTGGTTTCCACCAAGTTGCAGTGTCTTTAGACAAGGAGAGCAAGGACAATCTCTTTATATTGTTGTTTCTGGAAAAGTAAAAATTCACTTAAATAACCGAACGCTTGCAGTTATTCCCCAAGGAAAATATTTTGGTGAAATGGCGGTATTTGATACTCAACCACGTTCGGCTTCTGCTACGACAATAGATGCTTGTGAATGCTTAGAATTAACCCAAGAACAACTTGATGATGCGATTGAAGAAACTCCTGAAATTGCAGTGAATATCATTCGAGAACTATCCCGGATAATTCGTAATTTGAATAATGGTACTAGTACGATGGGGTGAATATAAATTGGTAATTGGTAATTGGTAATTGGTAATTGGTAAATAAAGTGTCTGGTTTAACTGAAGCTCTTGAATTTATATTTAATTGGATGATGCAAAATATGCCGAATCATCCTGCTTTAATGAGAAAAGGTTTGAGTCGTGACGTAATTGAAGCAAAAATTCAAGAACTACCGTTTTATCTACCAGAAGAAATTTATGAACTTTATGAATGGAGAAATGGGGGAGTAAATCCTTTTCTTCCTCATCCCGATGCTTGGGATTTAGCAACTTTTTTTTCGTTAGAAGAAGCAATCAGTATATCTAAAGAATGGAAAGGTGATTTTCATTTATTCCCTATTTTTAGGGTAGAGGATAGCGGGTATTTCATTGTGGGAAAGAAATATAAATCTGAAACTGCTGCAATTTATTTTAATGACATACCCAAAGATTTAGTAGAACAGCAAAAGCCACTTTATTTATCCAAGTTTGACAATTATGATGGAAAAGTTGGCCGAGAAATTAGAAAATAAAAAAATTTATTAGGTTCGTAGTTATGCTTTAGCGCTTTACAGTTATTTGGCGCTTAAGCGCAACTACGAACAAAATACATTATCGAAAAAACGACATTTTTCTAAGAATCTTTGCGGAATTTCTCTACTACTTCCCCAATGCATGTGAATATAAGAAGCATGAAGATTAAGTGGTGAAATCCATCCTTCTTTGCCGGTAAATTCGTCACAATCAAATCTATAGGTTTCAAATAAAGGTTGGTGGGAACCGGATATTAAATGGGAGCGATGAAACTCGTGTCCGTAAATTGTTTTTCCCTTATCTACCAATAAACTATCTTGTAAAGCTATAGCTCGACGATACCCCAAAGTTAAACGCTTATCCATTACCGCTTGAGCAGGTAAAATTCCCACCATTTCCCAGGATTTACCTGACATATCTAGCATTTGCTCGCATAAATACATCAAACCACCACATTCAGCTACTGTAGGGATTCCTGAAGAAATAGCTTTTCTGACAGCATCTCTAGCGCTAGGGTTTTCTGCCAATTTTTGAGCGAAAACTTCGGGAAAACCACCTCCGAAATACATTCCTTTGATATCTAATGGTAATTCTGTATCTTCCAAAGGACTCCAAAAAATTAATTCAGCACCTAAATCTTTTAATAAATCAAGATTGTCTTGGTAGTAGAAATTGAAAGCTTTGTCGTAAGCTACTGCGATTTTAAGAGAGGGGGGAGAATGGGTAGAGGGGGGAGAGGGGGAAGATATTTTTGTACTTCGCAAAAGCGGTAATAAATTCTCCCAGTCAAAACAAGTTTCTCCAAGATTTACGAGTTTATCTATGATTTGATTTAATTCGGGAATTTCTGCTGCGGGTATTAAACCTAAATGCCTATCGGGAATTGTAATATTATCTTGTCTGTGTAAAATACCAAAAATTGGAATCTGTAAAGGTTCTAAAGAATTTTTGAGGAGAGATAAATGGCGATTGCTACCGACACGATTTAATATAACTCCAGCAATTTGAATATCTTTATCGAAGGAAGAATAACCATGAATAATTGCAGCAACTGAACCAGATAAACGGCTGCAATCAATTACTAACAATACCGGGATATTTAACAATTTGGCTATATGAGCCGTACTTGCAAAATTATTAATTCTTTCCTTTAATAAATGTTCTTTCTTAACCCCTTTTTTTAATAAGGGAAGGGGTGGGGTTGAAACTCCATCAAATAGACCCATTACTCCTTCAATTAAAGTATATTCACATAAATTCGAGTGGTGCAAAAAACATTTTTGTACATAACGTTCCGATGTTAAAACCGGGTCTAAATTACGACAAGCACGACCGGTGACGTATTTATGAAACATTGGGTCAATGTAATCCGGCCCTACTTTAAAAGACTGCACCCCTAAATCACGTCTAGATAAACAAGATAGCAAAGCAAGTGTAACAGTAGTTTTCCCTACTCCGCTGCGTTCCCCTGCAATAATCAAAGCCATTCAAAAGTTAAAAGCTATAAGTTAAAAATTAATAGTTATAGATTATGAATTTTAGAAGAAATCCTAACTATCTTTAGTGAATGATTTTCTCATGCTTTTTTCCTTAGAAATAAGCTTTACTATTTAGCTTCATCATTAATTTTGACTAATTATAATCTCAGCTTATCCTAAATAAATTAAATATCATTTTTATTGATTTACAAACATTTACAATTGCTTTGCATCTGTTTACATGAACCAGTTTATTGACTCTATTCTCAATTGCTTTACGAGATTACAAGGCTTTGCGCCAAAATGTGATATTGTTATGCTCAGGGAAGCAGTATATTTATATTTATGAAATTACCAATAAAATGGTTGAAATAAGCTTTAATAAAATATTTAATAGTTATTTTTTATATTACATAGATATTACATATGAGCAGATGTAGAAAAAATATCGATGTTCAGGTTAATAAATATAAAGTTGATTGTGATATGTATTACATAAAAAATGAATTTCAAATATAGATATTGACAATTTAGCAATTAAATGGGTGTTGTTTAGAGAGTGAAAGATAAGTAAATAAAGAATAGTTCATGCAGAAAATAATAGAAAATAGAAAGACGTTGCAATGCAACGTCTTTAAATGTAGTGAAATAAATAACTCCTAACTCCTAACTCCTAACTCCTAACTCCTAACTCCTAACTCCTAACTCCTAACTTTTTCACCTCTAACTCTTCTTAGCTAATTTAATTAGTTGTGTTGTAACTCCTAAACTTTCTTCAAAAAGCGCTTCTTTACCCCAACGCTGGACTTGCTGAGAAAGTAAAGCTTCGGCTTTTTGTTCGGAAAGTGAGGTTATCTGTTGAAATACACCGGAAGATTGGGCACCACCTTGGGTTTCCATCCGCATACAACCGCCGGTTTCAGAACAAATTAATGTACCGCAGTTGGCTTCGGGATTTGTAGAACTCAAACGTATTGCAATTAAATCACCGGGAATATCGCCGACATCACCTACTGGAACTCCTGCAATTTCGGCTTCGATTTCTCGTTGCTCATCTGACATGAACTTAAACCGTCTAACGTTATAGTCGCCGAGTTCTTGCTCGTAGGAAACCGCACGCCATTTTAAACGACTTGCTAACCAACCCAAAAATAGTAATGCTTGGGTAGGATTACCTTTTTCATGGTCGATATTTACTCTATCGACTTCATTTAAAGCTTTACGTCTAGCTGGGGGGTCGTAAGCTTCTGCTGTTAATTCTTGCCATCCCCCAACACGTCTCCAATTTAAGTCAGCTAAAGGAATACCATTTTCTGTCAATGATTGTAAGCTGAGTAAATCGTTTTCTGGTTCGTTAAAGTCACATGAATCGACAATAACGTTGTCGCATACCCCAGAAAGTCTCTTGAATAATGGATTGTTGGGGTCTGGTGTAGCTTTCCACCAAATAAATTTGGGTAAACCACCAATTAACAAAGCTGGAATCATTCCACCAACTCGTTCCAAAGCTGTAGCGGTTCCGGTTAAAGTAATATATTCGCAACAAACCAGGGAAGAAGTTGATTGTTTTTGAATCGGACAGTAAGCCGAAACTTGTGCTTTCACTCCTTCATCTTCACCAACTACAGGTATCAAACTAATAATCCGACAGGGATTTCGTAAAGCTATTTCGTCTGCAATTCTAGCGCTTGCAGCATCGGGACTGTACTCAGTCGGACTAATACCGCTGTCATCTTGAGTTTGACCACCGCTATGAAGTTTAGCAAGTTCTTCTCTTAAGCGTTGTAAAACCTGGGGACTTGCTTTACCAGTTCGTTCCAAACCAAGAGCTTTCTGTGCATCGCGCAAAGCAGAAACTGTTTGCGGTCCAAGAATACCATCAATCGGGCCGCTGTAATATCCTAAAGCAGCTAACAAATACTGAGTTTGTTCTGGTTCGTAAACCACCAAAGTAAAGGTAGTAGCTCGTGTTGCTGCAGGAATCGCTCCATCTTCACCACCGATACCGTAACTTTGCCAAATTTTACTTAACTCGGCTTCGATTTCGTTCAGCGAAACATCTTTCGGAGCCTGAAGTGAAAAAATAGTGGGTGCTTGAGTCATGACAATTTAAGTTGTAAATAAATTTAAAAGTTAGGAGCGAAAAGTGCGGTCTTGGGGGTTTCCCCCAAGAGCAACTTTTCAAGAGAGTGAGGAGTGAGGAGTTAGGAGTTAGGAGTTAGGAATGAGGAATTAAGAGTTAGGAATGAGGAATAAGGAGTTAGTAATGATAAAAGAATCAACCAGTAATAACTAACTCAACTATTCATATCTAACGACTTTAAATATTCAAAACTCACAACTTTTAGCTTTTAACTTTATAATTCATAACTCCTAACTCTTAACTCTCAACTCCTAACTCTTTAAAGTCTTCTCCAACGACGACCGTCTCGGTTAATCAAGAATTCTGCTTCTACTGGTTCCCATGTACCGGCTTCGTATCGGGGAACTGTTGCTGGGTCTGCTGGTGCATCCCATGCGCTTAATATTGGTGTTACTACCTGCCAAGCGGCTTCTACTTCGTCTGCTCTGGTGAATAGGGTTTGGTCACCCATCATGCAGTCTAAAAATAAGCGGTCGTATGCGTCGGATTTTGCCTGTAGACCGAACGAACCATAGGTAAAGTCCATGTCAACCGAACGCGTGCGGAAGTCTCCCCCTGGTACTTTTACGTCAAAGCGCAAGGAAATTCCTTCGTTGGGCTGAATCCGCATTGTCAAAATGTTGGCGCTTTTTTGTTGTGCGGCTGATGTAAAAATCTGTGAGGGAACTTCTTTAAAGTGGATGGAAATTTCACTGACTTTTTTGGGCATCCGCTTACCGGTACGTAGGTAAAAGGGAACTCCTTTCCAGCGCCAATTATCAATGACAAATTTTGTCGCTACAAATGTAGGTGTTGTCGATTTTTCTGCGACTCCTGGTTCTTCATGATACCCAGGAACCTGTTCGCCTTTCATCCAACCGGCGCTGTATTGACCGCGCACTGCTGAATTGGTCAAGTTTTGAATATCTGCCAGCCTGGTAGCTCGCAATACTTTTACTTTTTCAGTACGGATACTGTCAGCATCCATTGCGTTCGGAGCTTCCATTGCGGTCAGACAGTAAAGCTGCATCAAGTGATTTTGCAGCATATCGCGCAAAGCACCGGAGCTTTCGTAATAACCAGCCCGGTCTTCCACACCAACTGTTTCTGCTACTGTTATTTGTACGTGGTCTACAAATTGACGATTCCACAGTGGCTCAAAAATAGAATTTGCAAAGCGGAATACTAATAAGTTTTGAACCGTTTCTTTACCTAAATAGTGGTCTATTCGATAAACCTGTTCTTCTTTACAATATTTCTGTACTACTTGGTTGAGGCTTTTTGCAGAAGCTAAATCTCGACCAAAGGGTTTTTCAATAACTAGACGATGTTTTTCGGGGTCTTCGAGCATTCCCCCAGAACCCAGTTGTTTGATAGCTTCAGGGAAGAACTTAGGAGCGACAGAAAGATAGAATAATCGATTACCTCTAGTATTTCGCTTCTCGTCTAATTCACTTAGAAGAGTATTTAATTTTTCGTAGCTTTCAGGATTATCTATATTACCAGAACAGTAAAAAAGACCTTTAACAAAATCATTCAATAATTCCTCAGAACCAACACCTCCATGAGCTTCTTCCATGCCCTTACGCATTTGCTCGCGGAAATACTCGTGGCTCCAATCGCGTCGAGCCACACCAACAATAGTTGTTTCTGGAGGAATCCGTCTTTCTTGTCTTAATTTGTACAAAGCCG
>CAKZYM010001080.1 GCA_937884685.1 uncultured Calothrix sp. | reverse complement strand
TGTAAATAGGTTCCCATATGGAAATCTTTGATTCGAGTGGTGGTTTTGGTGCGGATAAATGAATCTGTATCGTTAATTGCAGACTTTATATCCGATGTATTCGCTTTGTCTAATTTGGCTAGAAAACGTTTTTTGCTGATATATTCAGCGACTTTAACTTGAGCTTTAGCGTAAGCTCGTGTACCTTTGGGTACCTTTTGCAAATATTCAATAGCAGCATCAAACCTACCCAGTTCAGCTTGGTTGTAAGCTTGTTGCAAAAGGTAAGTTGCTCTTATAGCTTTCTTCTGCTCGTATTCTGCTAACTTTCGCTGGATTAATTCACCATCTGAAGATTCTTTGGGAATTTGACGAAGGTAATGTAGAGCGGTGGAAAAGTCTTTTTCAGCAGCTTTTTGGTAAGCTTTGGCTAAATATTCATCTTTTCTCAACTCAATAGAACTTCGTGCTTTCTCTGCTAGTGCATCTATTTTGGCTTGCCAATATAAAATATCGGGAACATCGAAAGTATGGTTGATTACATCTCCCCAACGTTCTTGTTCAAAAGCTGTTTTCGCAGTTTCATATTTCCGAGCAGCAATTTGCCATTCTTGCTCCCAATTACCAATTGTAGCTTGAGCTTCTGGATAAACATTACTATCTGAAGGAATCGATTTTGCTAAAGCTATAGCACCTTGCAAATCTCCAGATTGAAATTCTTTTTTTGCTGCGGTTAATGTTTGATTCTCGCCGTTTTCTGGGGAATGATTTACTAAAGAATAAGCCCCAAATCCGATAATTACAGAATTAGCCGCTAAACCAATCTTCATTCCCGTTAATAAAGGAGATGATTCCGGTTTTTCTGACGTTTTACGTCTTTTTAAATAAGTCTTACTTGTAGGATAATCGGAGTAAACAGTATACTCTGCATCAATAATTTGAGAAGCTGGGTCTACAGGAATTTGCTTAAGCGCTTCGAGTACCTCTAAAGCTGTTTGAAAACGCTCTTGATGATTGTAGCGAATCATCTTACTAATTACTGCTGCAACATAATCGCTGACTTCGGTATTTCTACTACGCCACAATACCTCATTATTTGCTGGATGCTTCTTTAATTGTAAAGGTGTTAATCCAGTTAAAGCCTGAATTGCAATCATTCCCAAAGCATAAATATCGCTGTTGATTTGGGTTTGACCAATAAATTGTTCTGGAGGTATGTAACCTAAAGATGTAACGGGGATTGAATAGATAGGTAATACTTCATCTTTACCAAAATCAACTGGTTGAATGGAACCAAAATCAATTAATACTAATTTTCCATCTCTAGCACGTCTAATTATATTTTCTGGCTTAACATCACAATGGATTACACCTTGAGAATGAACGAATTGTAGAACAGTTAAAACATCTTTTAAAAACTGAACAACACCATTTTCACTCCAGAAATACTCTGGATTTTTGTTTACCGGTAATTCCGCACTTAGGGAATGTCCTTCAACAAATTCTTGTACCAAATAAAAACGCTCGTTTTCTTCAAAACAAGAAATTAGCTGAGGAATTTGCTTGTGGTGTCCCAAATGCTTCAGTGTACGAGTCTCGGTCAGAAAACGCAACCTCAAATCTTGTAAAAAACTCGGCTGCAAACTTGTAACCTTGAGTTGTTTTACAACACACTTAGGATTGTTGGGATGTTCTATATCCACTGATATGTATGTCTGTCCAAATACCCCTGCACCTAGGCTTTGGACAATTTGGTAACGCTCTTGCAGTACCTTTCCAATCATGTAGTTGGTCATGAGCTAGTTACTTAATCACTCCATTACTTAGGTTTTCGGACAATTGCCTCATTTTCCGGAAATCCCTACGAATAAATACTTTGACCGCATTTACTGATTCCTACAATCAAACTATATGTACTAGATAATACGTATTTTTTATATTCTTATCTACCTACAACCCTTGCCAGGTACTGAGTATGAAATATTTACACTGGTTTAGAGTATAAGCATTAATTTTTACCAGGACACTCTGTCCGTAGAGAGATTTTTTGCAGCAAGCTTTTTTACTTTGAGTACGAAGGTTGGGAGATAATTTCTTTCCGCTAGAAGATTACCTATGTTTCGGATAGGGAGATGTCTTCAACAAGAGAAAAATACTTGGGTCGGGTGCGAAAAGTTTTTTAGGTTTGTAGCGTCGTTTTCCTTTAACCAACTTACCTCAGTAAGGGCGAAAATGCCGTTTCCAATCTTTCCGAGTCAAGGGAAATGCGTCTGTAGGATAAAACACCACTAAGCTGACGATTCTCCTCAAATAGTCTGCTGAAGAAGTGGATAATATTAAAGATAGATTTTATTGATTAGGAATTTACAGGAATTTCAATGATAAATTCCGCTCCTTTACCTAATTCTGAATTACAAGACAATTTACCGTTGTGTTTGGTAACTATTATTTTATAAGCAATAGATAAACCCAATCCCGTACCTTCACCAACTGGTTTGGTTGTAAAAAATGGGTCAAATAGCTTTGAATGTACTTCCTCTGTCATTCCACAACCGTTATCAGCAATCCGAATTGTGACATGATTATTGTCGGATTGCTCTGTAGTAATACGAATTTCTGGATTTAAAGTTTGATTTTTATTATTTATATTTGTTTCCAAGGAATCGATAGCATTAGAAATAATGTTCATCATCGCTTGATTTAATTGACTGGGATAACATTTAACTAAGGTCAGTTTTTTATATTCTTTAATAATGATAATTTCTTCTGCTTTTTGCTTTAAACGATTTTGCAGAATCAGTAAAGTGCTGTCAATACCTTGATGAATATCTACTTGCTTAAAATCCGCTTCATCGAGACGAGAAAAGTTACGCAGTGAAAGCACGATATCTCGAATTCGCTGAGTTCCAACTTTCATCGATTCATGAATTTTCAAAATATCTTCTTTAAGAAAATCAAGCTCAACAGCTTCAATTTCATCTTCAATTTCTGCTGGAGCTTC
>CAKZYM010001079.1 GCA_937884685.1 uncultured Calothrix sp. | reverse complement strand
ACCACCGACGGTCATCATTCTCATCAAAGGCCACTTAGTGTCTTTCTCAGACATTTCGGTAGCTTCGATAGGCCATTGGATATTAAAAAATGGGTCGTCGTAGCGCAAACCCTTTTCATATCCTGGAGTATAAAATTCACCAACCATGTACATAACTTCACAGCCATCGGTCAACGCTTGGTAGCCGTGAGCAAACATTTCGGGTACGTACAGAGCGCGGTGATTGTCTGCTGTTAATTCAACACCGAAATGCTGTAGATAAGTAGGAGACTCGGGACGCATATCGATAATTACGTCATAAATAGCACCTTTAGTGCAGCGAACTATTTTTGTTTCTGCTGCTGGTTCTGTTTGGTAGTGCATTCCTCGTAAAGTACCTTTTTTGTGGTTAAAAGATAAATTACACTGAGCAACTACTGGTTTTAAACCATGAGCTTCCAATTCTTTAGCACAGAAAGTTCGAGCGAAAAAACCACGGTGGTCGTGCTTCTGTTCTAAATCAATGGTGTAAGCACCTTTAAGTTCAGTTTCGGTAAAAATCATGACAACAGTTTTGGAATATTAGAATGGTTGAATTTTTTAAGCTGGTGGTACGGACTAATTGATTTTGCGGAAAGTTGGGGGTGTCGGTCTCCGTCCCCCAAACTTTCCAAGACGGATTTTAGATTTTGGATTTTGGATTTTGCGGAAAGTTTGGGGTGTAGATTTTCTTCCCCCAAAACCTTTCAAGACAGATTTGGGACTATCAATTAGTTGAAACGTTCTTATTAAGAACAGTTACTAAATCCAGAATTTACAATCTAAAATTTTTCAGTTAAGCCGTACCTGTTGGTTTTACAGTGCTTTGCAGTTAAATGAGGTACAAGAGCATATTCTGAAATTCTTGTGGGATGGAGAGAAGTTGGGGGGAAGATATTCTTCCCCCAAACTTCGGAGCATCCTTGCCCGTCCGTTTGTACCTCGCTAAAATGAAATATGCTGTATTAGTTTTAATTTCTCTTACTTCTTAGCCCAGAAGAAGTCTTTATCAATTTGCTGAGTGCGAATCAAGTACTCTAGTTGCTTCAAACGAGTAAACCCTCTGGAGAAAAATACTTCTTCGGTCATGTCGATTTGGTTGAACACTTCAGCTAATTGCTTAGCACCCGAACGCGCATCCCAATCGCACTTAAACCCAGGTAAAACGGTATTAATTTTCTCAAAAGAAACTCGATAGCTGCGGTTATCGGAAGCATTATCACCAAAGCTCAATTTACATCCGGGGAAAGCTTCAGCCACAAATTCAGCTATTTCTTTAACTCGATAATTATTAGCGGTGTCTCCGACGTTAAATATTTGGTTGTGAACGATATCCCGAGGAGCTTCCAAAGCACAAATAATCGCTTTAGAAATATCCAAAGCGTGAACTAAAGGTCTCCAAGGAGTACCATCACTAGTCATTTTAATTTCCTTGGTAGTCCAAGCTAAACCAGCCAAATTATTTAAAACGATATCAAACCGCATTCTTGGGGAAGCACCGAAAGCAGTTGCATTCCGCATAAAGGTAGGAGAAAAATCATCGCTAGCAAGCGGTTGAACATCTCTTTCTACCATTGTTTTACATTCTGCGTAAGCAGTTTGGGGATTAACTGGGGATTCCTCAGTAACATCACCCTCGGTAGCAACACCGTAAACGCTACAAGAAGACATATATACGAAGCGACGGACACCAGCTTGTTTCGCTAATTTAGCAAGACGAACCGAACCTGCATGGTTGATATCGTAAGTAATAGTTGGAGATAACTGTCCGGTGGGGTCGTTTGATAATTCAGCCATGTGAACTATAGCTTCTACCCCTTGTAAATCCTCCAAGGAGATATGACGAATATCTTTATTTAAGGTTTTAGCAGTAGCTTGGGTACCGTTGTACAACCAGCCAACTTTGTAATAACCGGTGTCAACACCAATTACTTCATGTCCCTTCTCAATTAACAAGGGAGCTAACAAACAACCGAGATAACCTTCTGTACCAGTAACTAGAACTTTCATTGATTTTGATTCCTATTAATTATTTGTCGTTTAAATGAGAATTTTTTACGAGTCAATTTTTAGCAATTAACTGTTGCGGATTTGAGATGTGCAAATTCCGGAACTTCTGCTGCTACAGCTTTACCAATTTCTATCGAAGAAGTAGCTGCTGGAGAAGGAGCATTGCAAACATGAACGGAATTTTGACCTTTAACAATCAAAAAGTCGTCTACTAATTTTCCGTCGTTCATCAAAGCTTGAGCGCGAACCCCTGCATGGGTAGGAACAACGTCTTCCGAGCGTACTTCCGGAATTAGTTGCTGCAAGCTGTTCACGAATGCTGCTTTACTGAAGGAACGTATAATTTCTTTGATTCCTTCATCTGCATGTTTTGCAGCGAGTTTCCAGAATCCTGGATAACTCATTACTTCCGCAAAATCTCGTAGATTAAAATCTGTTTTTTTATAACCTTCCCGTTTCAAACTCAATACGGCATTTGGGCCTGCATGAACCGTACCGTCTATCATTCGGGTAAAATGAACCCCGAGGAAGGGGAAATCTGGATTGGGAACCGGATAAATTAAACCTTTCACCAGATGACGTTTCTCTGGAGTTAGTTCGTAATATTCACCACGGAAAGGTACAATTTTAGCCTG
>CAKZYM010001078.1 GCA_937884685.1 uncultured Calothrix sp. | reverse complement strand
TATTCTCTACTCACTACTCACCACTGATAACTATTAACTATTAACTGTTCACTGTTCACTGTTCACTGTTAGTTCTCCCAACCGAGAGCTTGTGAAATTTCTTGTGCTAATGTTAACGGACTGAAAGGTTTACCGATAGCTGCTTTGATTCCTAAATCTTTATAGCGGTAATTATCAGAGGTTTGAATGGTCGCAGTTAATATAATTACTGGAATTTCTTTTGTGTCAGAGTTTTCCTGTAAATGCTTAAAAACCGTAATTCCATCCATTCCCGGCATCATCACATCTAAAAGGATAGCATCTGGTTTTTCTGTTTCGGCTTTTTTAATACCCTCTAGTCCCGAACTTGCTGTTATCACCTGCCATTTAGTAGTATTTTCTAAACAAATTTTAGTAACTTCCTGAATATATTCTTCGTTATCAACTACTAATATCTTTTTTGCTGCCATTTTTAATATAAATACTAATCAGAGGTTAAAGGTTAAAGGTTAAAGGTCAAAGGTTAAAGGTAAAATGTTAAAGACTTAATAATCATAGCTTTCATGTTTAATTATTTTCCGAACTTGATTAGGTAATTCTATAACTACTCACTAATAACTGCTCACTGTTAACTGCTCACTGTTGTTGGTAAAGTAAAATAAAAAGTACTACCAATTCCTAAATTACTGTCAGCCCAAATTTTACCTCCATGCATTTCTACTATGCTACGACAAATTGCTAAACCCAAACCCGTACCTTCGTGATTGCGAGAATCTGAAGAATCTAATTGTTGAAATCGCTCAAAAATAATTTCTAATTTATCTGAGGGAATACCGCTTCCGGTATCTTGAACTGTAATTAATATTTCTGAGTTTTCTTCAAAAGCTTTTATGCTCACAGTATCATTTGGAGAGGAAAATCGAATTGCGTTACTAAGCAAGTTTATTAATATTTGAATAAATCTATCAGCATCTACTTTTAATTGCAAAGGTGGATTTTCAACTAATAGTTTAACTTGTGTTTTATTAGCTAAAGGTTGAACTGAATTGATTGCTTGCTGGATTAATTGAGTTAAATCACAGGTTTGTTTAGACATTGTGATTTTTCCCGATTCGATACGTTCAATATCGAGAATATCGTTAATTAGTCTTACTAAACGTTCGGTGCTATCAGTTGCAATTTGTACTAAACGTTTACCGTCTTCGGAACACATAGGTATTAAATCTGTACTCAGCATTCCTAAAGAACCGTGAATTGAAGTCAAAGGTGTGCGAAGTTCGTGAGAAACTACTGAAACAAAATCGTTTTTCATACGTTCAATTTGTTTGCGATGACTCACGTCTCGTAAATAAACTGTATAAACGATTTTATTACCCAAACTCAACTTTGAAATCGAAGCTTCAGCTTTGAAGGTGCTGCCATCTTTACGTTTACCATGAATTTCACGACGCTCGCCCATTTTTCTAGATTTAGTCTCAGAACTACCAAAATCCTTTACATGTTGATGATGAGCTTCTACAAAACGTTCTGGTAAAAGCAAGTCTAAAGGTTTTCCCAGTACTTCCGAAACCGAATAACCAAAAATGTTTTCTGCACCTCGATTAAATAAAGTAATACATTGATTGTTATCAATACAAATAATTGCATCAGAAGCAATTTCTACAATACCTTTAAATTGGGCTTGTACTCGCTGACGCTCTACTAATTCTGATTGTAAGCATTCATTCATTTTTACTAGCTCTGCTGTACGTTGAGCTACCCTATTTTCCAATTCTGCGGATTTTTGACGTAGAGTATTTTCTGTATGCTGTTTTTCGATAGCACCAGTTAATACGTTGGCTACAGCTTGTAAAAAATAAATATCATCTTGATTAAAGTTACGTTTAACGGAAGAATAAACACCTAAAACACCGTAAGTATCATCTCCGGAATCAAAAATTGGTACGGTTGCACCGCTAATAATTCCGTGCTCTTCTAGTAAGGTCGGAATCTTGAATCTGGTTTTTTGATGAAAGTTTTCGACGATAATCGGTTCTTTCGTTACTAACAAATCATCGAAACTTACTAAAGCCAATCCTATTAATTCCTTGGAAAAACCAACTCCTTGACGCAACAACATCGCATTACCAGATGGTAAATTTTCCAAAACATGACAAAATTCTACATCTAAACTTTGAGCAACCAATACAACAGTTTCATTTATCAAAGTAGATATATCTTGATTGACTAAAGCTAATTGTCCCAATTTGGCTATAGCTGCTTGCTGTTCAACTTTAGTTTTTAATAATTGATTGATTCTTTCTTTTTCTAATTCAGCTTGTTTTTGTTTGGTAATATCTCTTGTGATTGCTAATTGAACTAATTCATCATTATCTGGATTAAGTAAAGGTACTCCATGAGTTTCTAAAAAACGACGTTGACCTTTACAACCAATAATTTCAAATTCTAAACTTCCTTGATTTCCCTGACAAACGCTTTTATTTAAATCTTCAAAAGCTTGACGATATTTTGGTGCAATTAATGAATATACACTTTTACCAATTGCGGTTTCATTTGATTCAATCATCGCCAAACCAGCGGGATTAATTTCTAATAAAGTTCCATCGGCAGATACTAATTTAATACATTCTGGAGATGCATTAAACATTTTTCGCCAGCGTTCCGATTCGGTCCGGTTGTATTTTTCTCGCTCTTTTATCATCCTTTCATGAGTTTTTCTTCTTTCCAAACGATTGACAATTCTAGTGACTAATTCCTGTCCTATAATCGGCTTACTGACAAAATCATCCGCACCAACGCTAAATACTTGATTGATAATCTCAGGTTGGTTATGAACTGTTAAAAACAATATCGGTAGCTCGCTCCAATGTGAATGATTGCGGACTTGATTACAAAGTTCAATACCGCTAAATCCAGGCATTTCTACATCTAAAATTAATAAATCTGGCTGTATTTCTTCTAAAGTTTCCCAAAATTTTTGCGGTTCTGCTAAGGTTTTAATAGTAATTCCCCAATGTTTGAGTAATTTTTGCAGTACTTCTAAAATCTTTGGGTCATCATCTACAGCTAATATGGTAGCTTGTGCTGCTTCCGATTTTTTAATTAATTGCTTTGCAGTTTCTAAAATTTGTTCTGGAGATGCAGATTTTTGTAATACGATATTTTCAATATCGTGAATAATTTGATGATTATTTTCTGTTTCTTGATTTAAAACTATTACGGGAATTGATGGTTTACGATTTTTAAATTCTGTTAATAAACTTAAACCATCATCCGAATTTAAGATAGATTCCTCAACTACCGCTACATTTGGATGTTCTTGATAAAGTTTTTGTCTTGCATGAGAAATACTATCAACAATTCGAGTTTGTAATTCCCAATCATTAGCTTTATTTACTATATCTCTGTTTATTACCCGATTGATATCAACAAATAAAACTAAAGGATACTCATTTAAATTATAATTATTCTTGTTTTGAGAAGAAACATCAATTTCATTTGATAAAGCTTTTACCAAATCACCAAATTGAATTATTTCATTCTGCTCTAAAACTCTATCGACTTTGAGTAAATTTTCAATTTCACGAGCTAATTTAGAACCATTTGTAAAACCAAAAGTACCTAAAGAACCAGCTAATGTATGAGCTTCTGCTGCTGCTTGAGAATGCAATTGTGTATTTAATGATTTGTCCTTTTCTAAAGCTTGTACGGCTTCAAATAATAAATTAACCTGCTCGGATACCCTTCCTTTATACTTTTCCCAAACTCCAGCAACAGCATTCAAAGTTTGCGCTTTTGTTACTTGATTGCTTGATATTTCTTCCTCCTCACCTTGTCCCCTTGTCTCCCCTTCCTGGGGCTTTAATCGATAACCAATACCGTATACAGTTTCAATCAAATTATTAGGAGCACCTGCTGCTTTGAGCTTCATTCGCAACCCTTTTATATGAGTACGAACCGCTTCTTCGGAAGGAATATCTTCATAAGACCACAAATGCTCTAAAATCATTCCACAACTAAATACACGCCGACTATTGCGTAAAAATAGCTCTAATAATGAATATTCTTTGGGAGTTAAAGATAAATTTTTTGTATTATAATCAACTTCGCAACTAGTAGGGTCGAGTCGTAAATGACCCCATTCTAATACGGGCTGTAAATTGACTTTTCCTCTTCGTAATAAAGCTCTTACCCGAGCAACTAATTCCTCTTCTTCAAAAGGTTTAACTACATAATCATCAGCACCAGCATCCAAACCAGTTGCTTTTTCGTGAGGACTGTTGCATCCAGTTACTAACATAATCGGAATCAACCAGCCACCAGTACGGATTTTTCGACAAAGGCTGATACCGTCTAGTTTTGGTAACGTGATATCTAGAATAATTAAATCGTAGTCAAAAGCTTGAACTAATTCCCAACCATCAAGTCCATCGCTAGCAACTTCAACTGCATAATTTTGTTGAGTTAGCACTGCACTCAGCGCTTGAGCAACAAGTTCATCATCTTCTACAACTAGGATTTTCATAGCTTTTGGCAGTTGAAATTTAATTAAGGTTTATATCAGAAAGAAAGTTTTTATTTTTATCTAATTTTATAAAGGTATGAAGAGCTTTCCCATATATATTCTAGGATAGAAAATGAAACAATTTTATTTTACTCAACAAAAATAATTTTTATTTAATCATTTTACTCATCGCGATAGCTCTTAAT
>CAKZYM010001077.1 GCA_937884685.1 uncultured Calothrix sp. | reverse complement strand
GGGTTGTGACGAGCATCCCTTTTTTGTTGCAAGTAAGGAATACTAACAATATATTATTTTTTATTTGTAACTGATAGACTTTATTTTATTGATTCAAAATTATAAATATAGCAGTTTTCAATTGAGTCCAATACATCCGCAACCTCACCCCCTTCCCCTCTCCTTATTAAGGAGAGGGGTGGAAGAGAAAGGATGAGGTTCATCTATATTTAATTCAAATATTAAATTAATTTTAAATATTTAAAACAACTATTTAGCTTCCAAAACGCACTATTGGTTTTAAATCAATGGTTTTGCAGAAATAATGTATTGGAAAATAAGTATGCCGATAAAAATTAACACTACGGGCTTACTGTCGTCAACGCCGTGCTGATGCGATAGGGTAATTAGGTCAAGATAAAAACTCAAGATTTTTGCAAATAAAAGTTCTTGAGAATTATCTGGGAATGCGATACTGCACAACTTCAAAACATGCAGTAATCGAACAATTGAAACTGGTAAAAACTACCTTATTTAAACTTAGTAATTGAAAGCTGCTAATCTTTATAGCAACTAAAGTTAGTTATTCATTTCATCAAAACTTTAGTCCTGCGGTAGGGATTTTAATCTTACTAAGTAGAGGTTTAGTTTAGTACTTCAACACCGTAAATATTCGCTTCAGAGGAACAGGAAATGAGCACATTATACGAAAAAATTGGCGGACAACCTACCATTGAAAAAGTGGTTGATGATTTTCATAACCGCATCATGGGAGACAGCACCGTAAGTGGCTTTTTCGCCAACACCGACATGAAAAAGCAACGCGACCATCAAATTGGTTTCTTTTCTCTAATCCTAGGTGGTCCTAAAGACTATAAAGGTCGTAGCATGGACAAAACACATACAGGAATGGGTTTACAGCAGCCACATTTTGATGCAATTAGTAAGCATTTAAGTGAAGCAATGACAAGCTCCGGAGTATCTGCTGACGATGCAAAAGCAGCAATGGGAGAAGTTGAAAAATTAAAACCTGCTATTTTGAATAAGTAAGTTATTTTTAACCCAATATGATTATTTTGGGTAGATGGTGATTCTTTAAAAAGGGTTGTGATGAGCAATCCTTTTTTTGTTTTTTGTAATTTATTGTAGGTTGGGTTAGACACGTTAGCGTTAGCGTGTCCGGAGGACATAAATAAATTAATTGATAACGGAAAAATTTTTATCGTGTCGTAACCCAACATCGATATTTTGGGAATAAAATGAAAATTTTAGTCATCAAGAAGGGATTTGAGCCAGTCACGCACCTCTCCTTTGCCAGCACTACTTGAAGGTTCTTCTGTCAAAGCATCTTGCAAAACTTTAGTAACTATTGGTTCATATGCAGGATGTTCTCTTTCTATTAAATCAAGTTTTTCAGAATCCAATTCATCCTTATTTAATCGTTCTTCAATTTCAGATGGAGATGCAGTTTCAACAAATAGCTCTACTGCTTCTAGTAAATTATCCCTTGCTTCTTCAATTGTTTTACCTTGGCTAGCAATATCTAATTCCGGACAAAGTACTACATACGAATCATCTTCAGGATTGATAATTGTGGTTAGCTGTTTTTTATGTTTCATATTAATATAAAGTCTACTTAAAATTGTTTATATTTATTCAATGATTTATAACCTTTGAAGTAACTCGTCATATTTGTCATGTGTACCAATCCAAAACCAATAAATATGATTGTCTGACTCTAATAAACCCAAAACGCGATAATTGAGACTGATACGAGCAGAATAAATCGGTTGTTGCTGACTGACTCGTTTAAACTGTAGACTATTATGATAAGGGTCTTCACGCCACAATTCGTAAGCTTTTTCAGCTTGCTGCTGTACTGACTCAGGTAGTTTATCAAGCTGCTTGCGAAAACTTTTAGTTAAACTTTATTCCATAATTTAACCTGGGAAAACATCATCAAGTGGAGAAGTTTCACCATCTGCTATTTCCTGTCTTACCATCTGCGCTAACTTATCCCATTGCTTATCAGCAGTCGCTTTGAAGCGCTTTTCCCAAGCTTTTTCGTCTTTTAATTCCGCTAGAAGACGAGTTGCAATTGCATCTTGTTGTTCTGCTGGGAGTTTTTCGATTTCTGCAACAACTTGACGAAATAGTTCTGTCATTTTGTAGAAGGTTATGTAATAAATTAACTCACTGAATAATCTTATTTTAAAGCAGAATTGATTATTATATTACGTAGGTTGGGTTAGACACGAAAGAAAATTAATTGATAACGAGAAATTAAGTTCCCAAGTGTCGTAACCCAACATCTATATTTTAGGAAAATAATGATGAACTTATATTTCCTGCAATATCCAATCTAAACCACCACACCGACCATATTTTTCATATATAGTTTTTAAAATTTCTTTTGTTTCTGCTTTAGTACAATTATTTAAGTCAGCATCAACAATGTCTATTCTAGATAGCAACATATCAGTGAGACTTAACCATTCAATTTCGGGAATGAATTCGCTATCATAAAATCTTATTACAGGTGATTGCTGCTGCTGTTCTTCACTACCAATTACAGCTAATAACATATCTTCAAAAATAGAAATTGGAAACCACTTTGGGTCAATCTCACGCCCATACTTTTCTCTATATTCATTGAAAACTTGATATATCCTCATTGATGCTCCTAAACTCATCAAAGGGAATTCCTCGTCAGGAAATACAAAATAATATTTATATATATTGAAATCATTTTCTGGAGGATGAATTAAACCGATAGGAAGTAAGCCATTACCTCTTTTATATAGCTCATACATTTCTACAGGTAGTTCAAATGGGTAATCTTTTGTAATTTCCTTAATTTGTTCAACAGTTAGTGTTGGAGGTGAATTAGATAATTCTTTCTGTAATTCTGATTCATATTCTTTACCAAATTCTTTAAATTCTTGAGTGAGCATATAATCATAAAAAGAACGTTTGGAGTTTCGCTTTGCATAATTAGCGATTCTCTTAATTTCTTCTGTCATTAAGGACATGATTTTGTATTTTTATAAAATGAGTATTTAATAAGATGTTGGGTTACGGCGAATTTTTATTGAATCGTCTACATCCAATATTTATTATCTGCCTAACCCAACCTACCAAATATTTTAATTAATTCATCTCGAAGCACTTTCCTCATTATTAAACTGTTCAAATAATTCAAAAAATTTATTCAAAGTATCTCTTTCATCAGCAGAATGTAACAAAATAATATCATTCCATCCATAATAAGAATTGATATCAAATTTTTATTGTATCCATTCTTGAAATTTATGAAATTCGATTTCTTCTTCTGTTTCTGGTAAGCCTAAATCCCTTCTTGCTCCTATATATCCATCTAAGAATGAACGCAAACGGGTAATGGAGCTTTTTCCTAAATACATTCCCGGACGCTGTTTGATAAGTTGTAGGATTTCGTTAAGATATTTAGATTTAACTTCTAATTTAATTGTGTTTTTTTCTTGCATTAAATATTTATTTAATATACTCTAATTACTCAAAAATTTCGATGTTGGGTTACGACGGATTTTCATTGATTGCATTTACACTCAAATTTATTTGTCCGTCTAACCCAACCTACAATTGACAATTAAGCAATCAACCCAAACTAACTTTTAAATCCCCCTTCGCTTTCTCCAAAGCTTCCCCTAACTTACTAGCATCTCTTCCCCCAGCTTGAGCGAGATTTGGTCTTCCACCACCACCACCACCGCACATTTTTGCGACAGCACCAATAAATTTACCTGCTTGAACTCCTTTTTGATTAATTTCTTTACCGAATGCTGCTACTAAGCTGACTTTTCCACCATCTAAGGGAGAACCCAATACAACTGCTGCATTATTTCCGATTTTCTGCTGCAATCTTTCGGCTGCTGTTTTCAAGGAATCTGCGTCTACTCCTTCCATTTTCGCAACCAAATATTTAAATTCACCTACCGATTCAACGGTTTCCAATAAACTGTCGGATTTTGCTATAGCCAATTGTCCGCTAATCTTCTCAAGTTCTTTTTGTGCGTTTCTCAGTTCGGTTTGCAGTGTAGTAATTCTATCGGGAATTTCTTCGGGTCTAACTTTGAATCTTTCGCTTAAATCTTTAACTACATTATCTCTAACATTAAGATAATCTAAAATAGCGGAACCGGAAACAGCTTCAATCCTTCTCACACCTGACGATATTCCAGCTTCGGAAATTATCTTAAATACTCCAATCTCAGCAGTATTACTTACGTGAGTTCCCCCACAAAGTTCCATTGATACGGTATGAAAATCAATAACTCGCACTTCATCTCCGTATTTTTCACCAAACATTGCTACTGCTCCTCTAGCTTTTGCTTCTGCTATGGGGAGAACTTCGATTTGTGCGGGATGAGCTTCAGCTATCCAGTTATTAACCTGGTCTTCTACTTGCTGTACTTCTTCCGGTGTCATGTTCCGGGGACAGTTGAAATCGAAGCGCAATCTATCGAAGTTAACTAAGGAACCAGCTTGAGAGATGCTGTCATCGACGATTTTTTTCAACGCTGCTTGTAATAAGTGTGTAGCGGTATGATTTGCTTGAGCGCGACGACGACAAGCGCGGTCGATTTGAGCGGTCACGAAATCTCCTACTCGGATTGTACCGCGTTCGATGCGTCCGAAGTGAACAAAAAAGTCGGATTCTTTTTTCACGTC
>CAKZYM010001076.1 GCA_937884685.1 uncultured Calothrix sp. | reverse complement strand
ATGGCTATTCTGTTCGCCTGCAAAGTTGGAACGACAACCCAGTCTGCTTGATATTACAGTAAATAGAGAAGAAGGAAGATGGCGAAACGTATACAGTTAGTTTTAAATCAAGATATTTACAAATTAGGGAAATTTGGCGATTTAGTAGATGTAGCCCCCGGTTATGCTCGCAATTACTTGCTTCCCAAAAATTTGGCAACTTTTGTTACTCCCGGTATTCTTAAGCAAGTTGAGCGTCGGAGAGAATTAGAACGTCAGCGTCAGGAAGAATTGAAACAACAAGCTGTTGAACAAAAAGCAGCTTTGGAAAAAGTTGGTAGCTTCAAAATCGCTAAGCAAGTTGGTGAAAATAATGCTATCTTCGGTACTGTTACCACTCAAGATGTGGCTGATATCATCCAAGGTTCTACGGAAATGGAAGTAGATAGACGCGGTATTACTATTCCTGACATTGGTAGCTTGGGTACTTATGAAGCTGATATTAAACTATATTCAGACGTAATAGCCAAGGTAAATATTGAAGTTGTAGCTAGCGAATAATTTTTTCCGGTTTTATTTCTTACTACGGATAATCACTAAAAGCCATAGATAAATTAGATACTTTTGTATTTATTTTGAAAATCTATGGTTTAATTATTTCACTATTATTCATTATGTGTAGAGACGTTGCACTGCAATGTCTCTACATATTATTTGAGGACTATTTGGACTATAGGTAGAATAGTTCACTCGTTCTGTATGTTTTTCTGAATTGTTTCTCGTATATAAAATATATCTAACAGTATTATGTCTGAAGAATTAAATTTTCAAGGGAATGCAGACCGTCTCCCTCCACAAAATATAGAAGCAGAAGAAGCTATTTTAGGTGGGATTTTATTAGACCCTGAAGCTATCAGCAGGATTAGCGATACTCTCAAGCCAGAAGCTTTTTATATCAGCACCCATAAAGATATTTATACGGGTATGCTACAGCTTCAAACCCAAAGTAAGCCTACCGATTTACTTGCGGTTAGCAACTGGTTAAGCGACCACGAACTCTTAGACAAAGTTGGTGGTAGAAACAAATTAGCTTCCTTAGTAGATAGAACTGTTTCAGCAGTCAATATCGACGCTTTAGCAGCATTAGTAGTAGAAAAGTATCGACGACGACAGTTAATCAAAGCAGGAAACGAAATAGTAGCTCTAGGCTACGAAACTGAAACGGAATTTCGCACCGTTATCGATAATGCAGAACAAAAGGTTTTCGGAATCGCTCAAGCACGGAATACCAGTGGCTTAGTGCATATTTCTAACACTCTGATTAATACTTTCACGGATATCGAAGAACGTCATGAAGGAGTTGCTTTACCAGGTATTCCTTGCGGTTTCTATGATTTAGATGCAATGACAAGCGGTTTCGGACGTTCCGATTTAATCATTATTGCCGGTCGCCCTTCAATGGGTAAATGCTTGCAAGAAGATGCAGAATTGGTGTTGAGTGACGGGAGTATTTCTACGATTAAGGAAATATATAATAATCGTCAAGCAGAATTGCTCACGCTGAAGAAGAATTGGAAATTTGGCTTTACTAAACCAGAAGCATTTATCGACGATGGAATTAAGCCGGTATTTGGTGTTAAAACTCGTTTGGGGAGGTATATTGAAACAACTCTGACTCATCCTTATTTAACTATTAACGGATGGCGAAAACTTGCCGAATTGAACGTTGGAGATAAGATTGCTGTACCTCGGAAGATAAATGTATTTGGTAAACATAAAATTCGTGAATGTGAAGTTAAATTATTAGCTTATTTGATTGGTGATGGTTGTTTAACGGATACAAACCCTAAATTTAGTAATATAAATCCTTTAATTCAGGAAGATTTTATAGATTCAGTTGGTGAATTTGCTCCTCAATTAAGGATAAATCAGAAAAAGCGTTCTAAACGTTCCCCAATGCTTCATGTTGAAATGTCAGAGGAACGAGATAATCCGCTGATTTTGTGGCTGCAAGAATTAGAATTGTGGGGTAAAAAAGCCGATGAAAAAACACTTCCTGGTTTTATCTTTACATTAGAGCGTCAGCAGCTTAGTTTATTTTTGAATCGTTTGTTTGCTACCGACGGTTGGGCCAGCGTCCTGAAAAGCGGACAAGTTCAGTTGGGTTATTACAGCGTTAGCGAAAAACTAGCGCAACAGGTACAGCATTTATTGTTAAGATTCGGGATTATTTCAGTATTGAAAACCCGCTCTATTAAATATAAAGATACTCGCAGGGAAGCTTGGCAACTTGATATTACCAATGCACATGCTATCAAAAACTTTGTGTCAGAAATTGGGATTTTCGGGAAAGAAGAAGTAATAACAAAAGCTAAAGCAGCATTGACCCACAAAAGATATCAAACAAATCGCGACCTGATTCCTATAGAAGTTTGGAAGCAGCTAGCAGTAGCAAAAGAAGAAGAAACCTGGACTGGTTTAGCGAAAAGGGCTGGGATAAAAGGCTATTCAAATATCCATGTTGGTAAACGTGCTTTATCCAGAGAAAGACTGTTTTTATTAGCAACAGCATTAGAAAACTTGCGGTTACAGCAATTAGCAAGTAGCGATATTTATTGGGATGAAATTGTTTCGATAGAGCCAATGGGAGACAAGCAAGTTTATGATTTGACAATCCCAGGGACTCATAATTTTGTTGCTAACGATATTTGCGTTCATAATACAGCATTTTGTCTTAACATAGCCCACAATATCGCATCATTGTATAAGCTACCGGTTGCTATTTTTAGCTTAGAAATGTCAAAAGACCAGTTGGTGCAAAGACTATTATCTAGTGAAGCTGAAATTGAAAGTACTTACTTAAGAACAGGACGCATCAGTCAAACTCAATGGGAACCTTTGAGTCGTGCAATCAGCGTACTCTCAGAAATGCCAATTTTTATTGACGATACCCCAAATATTACAGTTACAGAAATGCGTAGTCAGACTCGACGTTTACAAGCAGAAGCTGGAACTGATATCGGTTTAGTAATTATAGATTATCTGCAATTAATGGAAGGTGGTGGCGATAACCGCGTACAGGAACTATCAAAAATTACCAGGAGTATCAAAGGACTAGCAAGAGAATTAGGCGCTCCGGTAATCGCATTATCTCAGTTAAGTAGAGGTGTAGAAGCCAGGACAAACAAGCGTCCCATGCTATCAGACCTCAGAGAAAGTGGAAGTATTGAACAAGATGCCGACCTAGTAATGATGCTGTATCGCGATGAATATTATAATACTGACAGTCCAGACAGAGGAATTGGGGAAGTAATAATTGCCAAACATCGAAACGGTCCGACTGGAGTCATTAAACTACTATTCGACCCGCAATTTACTAAATTCAAAAACTTAGCTCAACCGAGTCATTATTAATAGTTAGGAGTTATGAGTTAGGAGTTAGGAGTTATGATTTTTCAGCTTTGTGTCTCAATATAGTAGGGTGCTGTGGCACTTCTACTAACTATAAACGTAGTAATAAATATCTTTCTAGTGTCATGCACCAATAAGATTATAATTAATTAAAAATTAGGAATTAGCAAAATATTAAAAACCCGGCTTGTCAAAAAACCGGGTTTTTTAATTAACTTGAAAATAGTAAATTCAAAAGTCCAATTATTCCTAATTTCTAACTCCTGTAAAGACTTCGTACTCCT
>CAKZYM010001075.1 GCA_937884685.1 uncultured Calothrix sp. | reverse complement strand
GAAATTCAACAATGCATTATTTATTAGGTTGAGGAGTCATCCGTAAATAAGGTTTAACCACTTCATATCCTTTAGGAAACTTCTCCTTAAGAACTTCTGGGTCTTTAAGAGTAGGAACGATAACGCAATCATCTCCATCTTTCCAGTCAGCAGGAGTAGCAACGCTGTAATTGTCGGTTAACTGTAACGAATCAATTACCCGGAGAATTTCATCAAAATTACGTCCGGTACTAGGAGGATAAGTTAAACTCAATCGTAACTTTCTCTCAGGGTCGATAATAAACACCGTCCGCACAGTTACCTTAGCGTTAGCGTTCGGATGAATCATATCATAAAGGTCAGAAACCTTCTTATCATCGTCAGCCAAAATTGGATAATTAAGCTTAGTACTTTGAGTTTCCTCAATATCTCCAATCCAACCCTTGTGAGATTCAGTATCATCAACACTAAGAGCAATAGTCTTAACATTGCGCTTATCAAATTCCGGCTTTAACTTAGCAACAGTACCTAATTCAGTTGTACAAACAGGAGTATAGTCAGCGGGGTGAGAAAACAGCACAACCCAGCTATCCCCAGCCCACTTGTAAAAATCAATTTCCCCCTCACTAGAAGCTTGAGTAAAGTTTGGAACTGTATCACCGAGACGTAGAGCCATATGAAGATTACCTGATAGTCTGAAAGTTTTGCGTGTTAAAAAAAGCAGTCATCACATATTACCGGGTTCCCCGATTCGGTTTTAGCAGATGAAACAAAACGTAAATGAATTGATTGGGTAATTGGTAACTTCTAACTCGCTACTTGCTACTTGTTACTCGCTACTCATTACTGTCTGGATGAAACTATAAGACTGATAAACAAAGGTTTTCAGTTTTCGTAAATTAGCTCGATTATTCCGATATATATATAGATCCTCGATAAATCTCGTTTCTTACCTCTAATCCGAAGTCCGGTATCTTGATAATTTTTACTGGGAGAAAATCATGTTATTCAGAGCTACTGCGAAGATTGCTTATATTGCGACAGTTATCAGTGTTTTATTATTGACTGCTTGTGCTGGTACTGGAAATAATCCTACAAATAATTTAGATAATTTGAATGGCTTAAAAATCAAGTTTTTAATAGGAAGCGCTTTAGGTAAATTTTGCAATCAAGCAGCAGAAAATTTTAATACGACAAAACCACAATTAGAGAATGGTAAGGCTTTTCGGGTAGAATGCGAAGCTGCCGGAAGCGGTGATGTTGTCAGTAAACTGGTAACTCTTGCGACTCAGTTTAAGAATGGTACTTTACAAGAATCCTCACCAGAATTCCCCACAATTGTTTCTGTAGATGGTGAGATTTATCAAAGTCGGTTGATTTACCAGATGAATCAACTGTTTCCGGGACAAAATTATATTCCTGAAATAACTGAATCTCCTTTACTGGCTAATTCACCGATGGTTTTGATGACTCAAGGGTCTATTGCTCCGAGCCTACAAAAACTTGATAATCCTTATAAAGTTTTAGTTGACGCTAAAAATCACCGTGATATTGACCCGAATGCACCCTTATTACCAGTAAACTACGTCCATACCGCTCCAACTCGTTCTAACTCAGGATTACAAACTTTAGTAACTCAGTTTGCTAGTGTATCAGGTAAACGTCCCGAAAATATGACAACAACCGATGTAAGAAAGTTTGAGTCCCAGGTTCAGCAGATTCAAAGCAAAATAACTCGTTACGGTACTTCTACTAATTCCTTGGCGAAGTCAATGGTTAAAAATGGTCAATTTTGGGCTTCAGTAGGTTCGGTGTACGAATCAAGCGTAATTGATGCCAATTCTCATTTACAGCCGGGACAACAACGCTATAAAGCAGTGTATCCCAAAGCTACATTTACCTTAAATATGCGAGCAATATTACCCAAAGCACCCTGGGTTAATGCAGATGAAAAAGCAGCAGCAGAGAAATTTATAGATTATTTACGTTCTCCTCAAATTCAAAAAATCGCAACTGACTTGGGTTTGCGTCCGGGGATTCCGGGAATTCCTTTAGGAGCAAAGTTTTCCCCTGAATTTGGTGTAAATCCGCAAGCTAAGTATGATTCATTACGACCTCCGAAACCGGAAGTTGTAGAAGTGATGCTCAAATCTTGGCAGGAAGTAGCGAAGAAGCCGTCTTTAGTCGTTGTTGTAGTTGATTCTTCGGGTTCGATGGAGGGTGAAAAATTACCCGCAGTACAGAGAACCTTGCAGACATACGTTAATAGTTTGGGACCGAAAGAGCAAATTGCTTTAATTGATTTTGACGAAGAAATTCGTCCGACTGTATTAGTAGACGGAACTTCTGAAGGGAAAGAAAAGGGAATGGAGTTTATCGGGAGTTTAGAAGCTGGTGGTGGAACTCGTTTATATGATGCAACAATTGAAGCTCGTAACTGGTTAAAAGAAAATCTTCGTAAAGATGCGATAAACGCAGTTTTAATATTAACAGATGGAGAAGATAGCGCTTCGGGAATATCTTTAGAAAGATTGAAACAAGAACTGCAAAAAAGTGGTTTTAATAGCGATGAAAGAATTGCATTCTTTACAGTTGGTTACGGAAACGAACGAGAGTTTAACCCCGAAGCACTTAAAACGATTGCGGAATTAAACGCTGGGTATTATTCCAAAGGTGACCCAGAAAGCATTTCTAAATTAATGTCGAATTTGCAGTTGGAATTTTAGGAATGATTACGTAATTTCTCATATATGATTTAGGATTGCTATAGTTTAAAATTAGTAATTAGTGATTGGTAATTGGTAGTTGTTAATACTAAAATTACTAATTTCCAATTCTATCAAAATTTAATAATTAGAGTAATCGTAAGAATAATCAAAATTATGAAACGTAGATTAAAGAAATTATCAACATCTCTTCCAACTATTCTCATTTACTCAGGTGGATTATTAACGTTTACTATTTTAATTATTCTGCTTGTATATAATCTAGGCAATTCAGAAACTTTAAGTTGTATAAAACTGGAAGAGCAACAAATTAGTTGTCAATTAGAAAAATCTTATTGGTATGGACTAGAATTAACACCTATAGAAAAATTCAAGTTAACCAAAGCTGATATTATCCTAATAGATAAGGGAGACGATATTACAAATGAAAAATTAGTTCTGTACGACAATGATAATAGACCTATTGATTTTTATGAAGAACGGCAAGTAATTTTTTTCAATGATGTGGAATCAAATAAAGAGAGAATAAGTAAATTTATTATTGAAGCAGAAGAAAAACAAACATTAAAAATAAGCTCTTATGGGTTCATCAGAGTATTAAAAACTTCAACAGAGATATTATTAACTTTTTTCTTGGTTTTTCTTCCAATTTTTGTGCATATTTTACGGTATCGCTCAGAATTATCAAAAACTAATTATAAATCGTAGTACAGCATCTAAATATGATAAACAATAAAAAAACTAAATTACAACAAAAGCGTACAATTACTTCCCTGGGAATAATCCTAACATCATTAGGATTAGCTTACGCTCCCATTCCCGGTCTACAACAAACAGTAATCATCGTCAGCGGTTCGGAATTACAAGAACCTTTAAAACAATTAGAAACTAAATTTGAAAAAGAAAATCCCAATATAAAATTAGACCTAAAATTCCAAGGTTCTCAAGAAATAATCAATAAATTTATCGATAATAGAAACGACTTTACACCAACTATCTTAATCCCTGCTAACGGAGAAAAATTAACAGAATTAACTAATCGCTATCAAGCAACAAATTCCGACCAACCTTTTTACAATCAACCTCAACCAATTGCCAAAACAATGTTAGTTGGAATAGCTTGGCAAGAAAGAGGTAAAGTCCTGTTCCCCGACGGAAATTTCAATTGGGATAGAGTCGAAAAAGCCATGCAATCGGCTAACTGGAGTGGAGTCGGAGGAACAAGCGATTGGGGAAGTTTTGATTTTGTCACCACTAATCCAACTCGTTCAAATAGCGGACAGTTAACCATGAGTTTATGGTCGCAATCAAAAGCAGGTGGTAATCTGAATATTTCAACTTTTAATAATGCTGCTGTCGAATCTTTATTTGGTTTAGTCAAACGCTCCGTTTATCAACCACCACGTTCCACCGATATTTTACTAGAAGAATTTATTGCTAAAGGTGCTAACGATGCCGATGTCGCAACAGTTTACGAAAGCATCGCATTACATCGCTGGGAACAAGCTCGAAAAACCCAAGGAAAACCCTATCAAATTTATTATTTAAATCCTACTATTGAAACAGTTTCCACCGCTGCAATAGTAAAAAGAAACGTAAATCAAGGAACCGCAAAAGCAGCACAAAAATTTATTGATTTCCTAGCAGAAAAACCACAGCAATCAATATTCGTACAATATGGTTTTCGTCCTACAAATAATTCCGTAGACTTAAAAACAGTTCCTAATAGTCCTTGGAATCAGAACATTCCCGGTGCAGAAATTAACGTTTCAGTTGAAAAAACATCACCACCAGATACAAAGATATTTGGTGAAATTCAAAGATTGTGGGAGAGAGCGAATTGATAATTGATAATTGAAATTACCGTCGATTGTATATCAATCCAGTTCCTAATAAACCTAAAAATACTAATAAACCAAAACTACTTGATGATTCTGGTACCGATTTTACCTGGTGATTTGCAACAAATTTTGCCATATCTTCACCAATGATTTGATGTGTACGACGAGTTGGGTGATATTCATCCCAAAAATAAAACTCGTCGGGTGCAGCACAAACTGGTTCAACAGGAAAAACAGCTTGACAAGGGTCGTTTACATTCGTTAAACCAAATTTTTGCGGATTTGAACGAATTTCGTCACTAATCGCAACATGGTCATACAAAGCAATTTCTACATCTAACTGTTGAGAAAGCGTTTCTAATTTTTCAGGGAGAAGATTGTTAACCAAATCCGTAAACAAAGCTGCTTCATTGACCTGACCAAACTCGATTACACCGGGTAAAATATCAAGGTCAGAAGAATTGACTACAAGAAACTGCTTTGCACCCGATTCTGCTAGGTTAGCTACTCCTTCTCCGATATTATCTACAGTTTGAGTTGCTAATTCTTCAACCGTTCCAGGTAAACCAAAATCAGCGTATTCAAATAAGTCATTAGCTGAAGCAAAGATAAAGTGTAAAGCGTCATAATCAGCAGATTGTCCTGAAGTTTCTGCTTTAAATTGCTCAATTTGACCGAATAAACCTGTATTTTGGAAAGAGTCTAACCAACCGTAATAATTTCCATCTCCACTTTTAGCACCACCGACTGCATAATCCGTCAAACCGACTTGCAGATTTTCAGATAATACTTCAACTGCTGTGGGTCCATTTGTCCAGCGTCCTTCAGAATCGTAGAGTCCCAAAGCTGGGTCTGCTGGTAAAATAAACGAATCTGGTACACCAGCATTTACAGCTTGAGTAGAGATTTCAAAGGATGCACCGTTGTCAGAATAACTATCTCCATAAGCGTAAATCTGAGAAATCGACCCAAACGAAGCAGCATGAGCTTGATTATTTGATATTGCAATAGTCCCAATCGAAAGAACTACACTTGCAAAAGCACCTGTAACTGTGGGTATAGCGAACAAACTTTTTCCAAGCATGGCAAATTATATTAATAAATTTCTACGCAAGTGATTTCTCTTCCAATCGACTAATTTCTTACTGGTGTAAGATAAAATACTCAGAACAATGACACACACATATCTACTTAATCCGGTAATATTCAGTGTTTATACTGCCTATTTGCGTGTAGCTTACCACTCTTATAAAGTCGTATAAATAAGCTATGACTAAGAATCATCCTAGAACTGTAAAGGAAAAATAAAGAGTTAGAAAACTATCCGGAGCGCTCTGTAGTTGAAAAAAATTTGTTTAAGGTATTTCTAATTTTAATGAGTAGTAAATATAGTGCAAACCAAATCAAAGTTAATCCAATTGATGACGAAGTATATGAAAATTTAGATTTTAGTAAAAGTAATTTTGAAAATAGTTTGATTAAAGCAGCCAATAGAGCAAGAGAATTTACCCAAAAATATGTGACTAATAATCTACCTAATGAAATTCAATTCAAAGTTTATTTAAATTGCTCTTATGACGAACATACAATGAGAGAAGGTGAATTAAGAATTACCAGAGATTGGGAAATTGAAAATTATGAATTTGAAACTCCCGCAGAAGTAGTAAATTTAATTTGGATAGAAGGTAAAATTCCAGAATGGATTAATGTAAAAGTAGAATCCGAAAACGGAGAATCAACAACAATTGCATTAATATGTTGCGGTAGATTCTCATCAAATCCCAGACATATTTATCATATTCTTCAAGGTCTTCCTCCATTTCAAGTAGTTAGCCCTCCTCTACCTAGTAACTGGAAAGGATTATAAAAAAGCGATAAATTTCAACTTACTAAACAATGAATTGATAACTGATAATTGATAATTCTTAACTCCTAACTTTTGATAATCCAAAATCCAAAATCTAAAATCTTTTAACTCCTAACTCCTAACTCTTTCAAGCTTTCTTCATTCCAAACATATTTTTCCATATCATCCGGCCAATCAATTTCTTCTGCGGTAGCGAGCTTTAGTTTACTCATTTTCAGTTGATAATATAAACCAGCAAAATCACCAATTATAATATTATTTTTTATAAAAGTTTTTCTTAAAAACTCATTAGTAAACATCATGTTATGAGCTTCAAAATTACCTTTTTTAAATATTCGCTCAAACACGATAAATTTGATATCGTCCCTTCCTTTATTATTCGCTAAATCGCGGTTCATGCCAAATCTTTCTGGTACTATATCACCTTCAATAGATACCATAATATATTTTGGTCCCTTTACCCAATTCCGATAGCTATTACCAAAAGCAAACACATTAATTAACTGGTCTGTGCGATTTTCCCATTTTTCTTCTCGAATCTTTCTTGTTTTAAAATTCCAGAAATTTGTATTTTTACGAATAAACCTTCTTTTTGCACTCTTAATAGCACGAGCTAATAAAATTGTTCCATGACTATCACCAGATAAATTAAGAGTTTTATAGTTTTCTATTGCATGAAGTATCAAAATTGCAGTATTTCTAATTGCAGGACTTCCAGCTAAACCGATGCGATGTATCGCAGCATCTACCCAGTCTAAATATTGATTAATTTTGTTAAAAAGGGGATTTTGTTTGAGAAAAGAAGAATTATTCATATTCGCAATCCCAGTCCTCAAAGTCTCTGCGTATCTACGACTTCTCTTAGAAGATATTTCTTCAGGTTGTCCCAAACCAGAAATGAACACCGCAAATAATTCGCAATCGTCACCCTCTGGATAATAAGCAATATCTTGAGAAATAAAAGCAATGGGATTTGTCATTGCAATTACATCATCAAAATCAAAAATCTCTTCCGTACCAGGATTTTGTAGCTGTCCGTCAAACTTTTTATCCGGGAATAAAATTTCTAAAAGCCAGCGTTGTGGGTTAGACTCTACCTGCTGTCTCTTATAATTATTCCTCATGACAAATTCCCTTAATTAAAACTGCGTTTTGATATTCAGCTTACTGTTTGATATACAAATATTTTATTAGATTTTCCGCTAATTAATTTAAACATATTACTGTGGTAATGAAAGTATTTTGGGGAACAGGGAGTAGGGAACAGTGAACAG
>CAKZYM010001074.1 GCA_937884685.1 uncultured Calothrix sp. | reverse complement strand
CTGATGCTTAAAAGACTCGCAACTAATTAAATAGAACCCAAATGGGTTCTATAGTTGAGATGATTTGTAAATATTTCCCAGCTTAATCATCGTTTTTATAAACGGAATAACCAGTGGACATTAAAACCTATGTTGGTAGTTGTATCAGCAACTAATCCTCCAATGCTATTTTGTCCGCTGGTATTACTAGCATAGATATCAATTCCTAAATCTGCTCCGGGTTCAAAGTAGCGTAGACCCGTACTCCAAATTAATTCTTGTCCAGAAACTGGAGTTAATTCACCAATTAGTTGCAGCTTATCTGACAAAACTTGATTTATTCCTAATCCTAAACCTAAGCGTTCTTCTTTTCGATAAAATGCAATTTTAGGATTCAAAAATAGTGCAGTTTTATCGTTATTTTGATATACAATCGGCACTTCTGCAAACAAAGTTCCTACACGAGGACGTTTACTATCTCTGACCCCTTTGACTTTTACACTTAAGGAAAAGGGGTCTCCTTGTGCTTGGTTGAGGAATCTTAACTTTGCTCCAGCACCAAATTTGATTGCATTTCCAAAAGTTTCGGAATCTGGAAGTCTATCGTAATTACCAAATTGTTCGATAGGAATTTCCAACTGTAAATCATTCGCTAAACCGTACATCAAATTTAATTTAGCGTTACCTCCAGAGGTCATTCCTGTAGTTAATCGAATGTCATCTGGTGCTAAAGTGCTTGAACTACTCAGAGTTAAACCATCTAACAATAATTGTCTGTCCCGATTGGATAAAGGAATATTGGGCCTATTTCCAAAGTTAGAAGCGTAGTTTTGAGCGAAATCAAAAATATATTAGACCTTAGCACCGAATATTACTTCATTTCCATCGGGGATAAAAGCTAAAAGACTGGTTGTTGGAGTCGAACCAAATGCATTTGTTCCATAGACTTCAACCCCCGTTCGAGGGTTAATTGCGTAACGGGTACCAGCAGTCCATAATAGTTTACGGAAAATAGAATTATCTTGAGAACTTAAAGCATTACCTCCAGGACCCAAAGGTAAATTAGAATTAGCAAACAAGTTTAGTTTTTCTGAAGCTTGAAAACTGATTCCCGTTCCAACATTAATAAAAGTTCCGTAAAAATCTGCTCCCTTAACTTTATCGGGATAAAATACGACTCCAGGGGTGAAATGTAGCTGGAGTTTTTTATCAGCATTATAGGTAACTGGAACTTCAACTTTTCCGATACCAAAATAATCCGCAGACTTTTTACTTGTATTGTTAAATAATCCGGGGTCGGAAGAAAGTTCTAATAATTCAGCCGTACCGCTAACTGCTACTTTTAATTTTTCGTTTTTAAATACTTGGTATTTAACGCTGGGAGCAAAAGAAACAAATTTTAAATTAGGGAATGTTCCGTTGATTTGAGTTTTGGTTGGGTCATCAAAAAATTGTGCAGCAAAACTCACCTGTAACTTATCTGTTATTCCCCAGTCTAAAGAGGTGTAATAGTTTTGATAACCGGTATTTCCCTGACGATTATCTGCTGGAGTTGCTTGATGAGTTCCCGCTTCAAATTGTACAGAACCTTCAGGTAGTTGATTGGCTGTTTCTAAATTAAAAAGTCTTGTCGGAGGTGTTTGTAAAGGAGAAAGATTTGGTTTAGGTTGTAAGTCTTTTGCTTGAGTACTGATTTGGGAATATTTACCAGTTGATGAATCAACTTTTATAGGATTTATAGGACTATAAGATTGTTTTTGAGATTGTTTTTTAGCTTCTTTGAGTTTGGTAATTAAAGTATTATATTGTAAATTCTTATTTTTATTTATGCTGATATTATCTTCAGCCGCAAATACAATCTTAGGTAAGGATAATATTAATACTATATAAGTAGCAATTTTAAAAATTTGCATAGTTTTTATTTAGAAAATCTAGGATTTTATATAAAGAAAAGTTCTGAAAAATAGGAATATTGCGAGCAGATTTAGAATAGATGCACCACGATACTCTAAATATACAATTTGGGATATTTAAAACGGTATTGTCAACTATTGCACCCCGAGCGAATAGAAAAAGTATAGTGTATTTACTTGAACTTGTTAGTATTAAACAAAACATTTATATTTTATTTAACCTGAGTGCGGGATATTTTTTCCTTGGTATAATCGCACCGGCACATGGGATAATCTTGGTTTATAAAAATTGAATTTGCTCTGTTATTACTATTTATGGCTGTGTGTTTACTCGTCACTCGCTACTTACTACTTACTAATTATTAATGGTGAATCTCCTAACTCGAACTCACGTTATTTAAATGATGCAGAGGAATAGGGATTAGAAAGAATGTAGCTCCCGCAAACTTTACTTTTTGCTATAATTATTCGTTTTGAATATTGAAAAAAATTAAGTATTTGTAGGGTGTGTTACGACGTTAGTCTAACGCACTGAAACCTTTATATAATGATGCGTTGCGCTCCGCTACAACACACCCTAATTATATTATGTCCTATCGGACACGCTACGCTAACAAAAATCAATTAGGATTCCTATATGTAGTTTAAAACTGAACAGGTAAAACTAAACCAACACCTATCGCTGTTTCATTATCAGCACGAACTCTTAAGCTATCAAAAGGAGTAGAACCGAGTCGATTTGTAAGGTATGTTTCCAATTGCATACCAGAAAATGTGCTGTCATCAGATATGTTTAAAAGTGATGCTGGATTCCATCGCAAACCTACTGTCCAAGGAATAACTGTCTGACGATTATTACCAATGAAACCATTACCATTACCACTTAAATCAAAACCTACTTCTGCAATTGCATTTAAGTCTTTATTTATAGGAAGTGAACCACCAAGATTAAATCCAGCAATTTCTAATCCTCTACGTTGTACAAATCCTAAAGTTGGAGTCAACCAAATTGCACTTTTATTTTTAAATTGATAGTGCATTGGTGTAGAAAGAGTAATAATAAATAATTCTCCTTCTTTTTCATTGCTAAAAGAAAATCCATCTTTGTCTAAACCTAATTCGTTAAATCTGTTGCGATTGTTATTAACAAAGTTTGTAAAGACATTATTGGGTCGTGCTAAAGTACCTGCAACAGTTAAAGTTAATGGGTCACCATCAGCTTGATGTAATAACCGTAATCTACCGCTGAATCCTAACTGAGATTCATCTACAGTACCCGGAATACTATCTAGAAAAGCACCTATTTCTAAATCATCCAATAATCCATAACGAATTCCAGTTAATAGTCCCTGACTACCTGCTTGTAGATTAAAACGTAATTGTTGATTTGGAATTGTACCACCATCTAAAAATCCAAATCCAGCGTTCGTATTAGAAGGTTGGACTGTCGAACGAAAATGTTGAGGATATCGACGATTAGCTCTGGTAATTCCCGGTAAAAAAGTAAGATTAAAGCCCAAAGCAGGATAATTTCTATCTGTAATGATAGATAAAGCTCCTGTATTTCCTAAAGTATTAGAAACGAATAAATCTGTAGCTAACCTAGGATTAACTAAATATCTTAGACCTGCATTAAATCCAATATTGCGAGTAGGTAAACCTGTATCTCTATTAATTGTGTTATTTCCCGTTAAAGGAACGAAACTATCACCCCACAATATTAATTTAGGATTTAACTGATAGCTAGCACCTCCAGCTATACCAAAAACAGTACCAAAAGAACCTGAATTATCAATAGGAGCGGTATTGTAATATAAGGCATTATCTTTTGGTAAAAAAGCTGCTTTTGGTGAAACAGTAAATTGCCAACGTTTATCAGTTTTGATACTAAAAGGCAATTCTAAGGAAGTAACAATTTCACTATTTAATCCATTGGAAGCATTTCCATTTTGATTAGAAAATCTATAGGGTCTATCTGCATTTCCCATAGAAACTGCAACAACACCACTAAGTGCTTGAGTTCCTTTTTTATTCTGCCAAATTCTGTTTTTAGCTTGTAAAGTCCATTCTTGAAAGAAATTTGGTCCAAAACCGGTAGGGTTAATACGTTGAGCATTAAATGAACCTTGACGAACCGGACCAGCATTATCAACAGTTTGAGCATCAAAGGTTAATTCCAAATTGTCTGTAACACCCCAAGTAATTCCAATAGTAGGCTGACCTGTCAAACCATCTGTTTCAGCCGAACCTGATTGTAAAAAGTGACGATAACGGAGATTTGTGACAATTTCTCCTCGTTTTAATTGGTGTGCTGTTGTGAAGATAGGTTGACGATTTTGTATTAATAAATCGTTTTTTGTAATTATTTCATTCTGTTTTTTTGATTGTTCAAAACTAGAAGTAATTATAGGAGAGTTTTGTACGGGATAAAAATTTTCTTGTATCTGTAAATCTTTTGCTTGAGTACTAATTTCGGAAAACTCAGTAGATGAAGATGAATCAATTGAATTAATTTCGATGTAGTTTGCAGAAGATTTTTTTGCAGATTGTTTTTTTGCTTGTTTGAGCCTGGTGATTAAATCTTTTTTTTGTAAACTATTCTCTTTAGTTACATTATTAGTAACTTCATT
>CAKZYM010001073.1 GCA_937884685.1 uncultured Calothrix sp. | reverse complement strand
ATTCCTTTGTTTCCTAATTTTTCTCGTAGCTGCTTGTCTTTACATAACCGAGTTAATGCTTGAGAAATTTCTTCGGGGGAATCTGGACTTACTAATAAACCGTTTTCTTCATGATGTACCGCATCTTCAACACCACCGATACGAGAAGCAATTACGGGTTTACCGAAATAACCTGCTTCAGCGTAAACTATACCGAATCCTTCGATACTCGCACTTTGAGCGTCATAGAATGTCAACATAGCGAATATGTCACTAGCTGCGTAATAATCAGCTAAATCTGCATCGGGTACGAATCCTACAAAATGTACTCGTTCTGTAAGTTGTAACTGAGAAGCTTTCTGTTCGAGTTCCGACTGAATTTGACCTCTCCCGCAAATTATATAGTGGACATCCAAATCATGATTTAAAAGCTGGTTAAGATTATCAATTACTGTCCCAAAACCTTTACGTTTAACCAGTCTTCCTACAGAGAGAATTACGATTGCATTTTCTGAAATATTATATTTTTTACGAATGTTCAACCGCGAATTTTCAAGATACTGCCGATTTTTAGCATTATCACTAAACTTATCCGCTCTAACTATAGGGTTAATAATATAAGTAGGAGTATTAAAATTAAACTTTAATTTGATAAAATCTCTTGTAAAAGAACTATTACAAACCAGACCAGAACTGCGCTGCAAAGTCAATTCAAATAACTTTTTTAATACAGGATTGCGTAAAGGACAAAGAATATCATTACCGTGTAAATAAATAAAAAATTTAACTGGTAAAAGATAGCTCAATAGCAGAATAGCAGGAAAATCATAACCGTGTCCCCACTCTATATAACGATAGCGATAGCGAAAATAAAGTTTAATCGCGAAAACAAACGACCAGAACATATTTAAAACTTGTTTGATTATCGCTCCGAAACCAAACAAACGCGGTATTTTTGGTAAATACCAACGATGAACCCGAAACTCTTGATTTTTATCAAAATCTTGATAACCTTCAAAAGTAGCTGTTAATAAAATAGTCTTTTGAGGATTTTGCAAACAGCGATTATATACATACTCTTCAATTCCACCTTCTTTAGGAAAAAAAGTACGCGAAACAACCAAAATATCCGGTGCAGATGTTTCTTCTTGAATTGTAATTGTCTCAGATGATGAAGTATTTTGCATTTGTTGATAGATATTAGGAGTTAAGAATTAAGTAGCAAGTAGCAAGTAAATCACTAACGGTATTTGTATTATCATCTGTGTTTCTCAATCTTTCATCCTTACTCATTACTCCCTACTCGCTACTCATTACTCTTAACTCCTAACTCCTAACTCCTAACTCCTAACTAATTACCCCTTCCAAAATACAGGCAAATTTCGAGCAAGTTTGCTCCCAATAGTAAGAATTAGCAACTTTTCTACGTCCTGTTTCTCCCATTTGTTTGATTAAATCTGGGTTTTCAATTAACTTTGATATAGCTTCAGCTAAAGCTTGAGAATCAGCGGGTGGAACTAATAAACCATTTTTTCCTTCTTCGATTAATTCTGGCATTGCAGAAACGTTTGTTGTAATTATTGGTAATCCGTGGTGCATTGCTTCTAAAAAAACAATTCCAAATGTTTCTTTAAAAGAAGGTAAAACAAAAATATCAGCAGATGCATACAGTTTTTTCAAATTTTCTTGGTCTGCACCATCATGAAATACGACGTATTCTGTTAACTTTAGTTTTTTTACAGCATGCTTCAATTGATTATAGTAACCAGAATTGTTTTTACGATTACCGACTAAATGCAAGGTTAAACACTTATCTTTTAATTTAGCTAATGCTTCTACCAGATAGATTATACCTTTTCGAGAAACATAGTTACCCACACACAAAATTTTTTTTCTATCTTCGCTATTAGATTCACTCTTTGAAGATAGATTTTTGAATTTATCTCTATCTAATCCTGGTGATAATACATGAACTAATTCGGGATTTATTCCCACAGAAACTATTTCATTTTTGGAGTATTCACTAGTGGTAATGATTAAATCAGCAAAATATAACTTGCTTTTTTCTATTATTTTGTTGATAAACCTTCTAATCGCAAATTTATCATTACTCTCATAACCGTAAAAAAGATGCACTAAAACTACAATCTTACTTCCTAAAAAAAAACTGTGAATGAAATTTGTCAAAAATAAGTATTTAGTGAAATAATGGTCTTCCACCAAAACACCCCGATTTTTAAAAAAAATTACTGCAAATATTGAAGATGCTAATATATTGCCAATAATTGGTATTTGACCCAGTCTTAAATATTTTTTCCGTTCGTGTAGACTGATAGATTCTTGTTCCCAACCTAATTTATCTAAATACTGTGAAAGCTGATAATTATAAAGTTCTCCCCCTGTTTGAGGAGGTTTAGCACCGGTTAAAAAGAAAACTTTATCCATGTTCTTACTACTCCATTTTTGAAAGAACATTTAAACCTGTGAATTGCATCATCCCCGTAGCATAGCTTTCTAAACTACAGTGTTTTTTGACCCAAGCATAGCCTTGATTTAAAAGCTCTTTTGTATGTGAATCTTTATCTACATTAATAATAGCGTTTGCTACCGCTACCGAATCATCTGGTTCAACAGTCCATTCAGGAGCAAAATTCTGTAAAATTTCGTTAATACCACCAGTATTGCTACCAACTACCGGAATACCACAAGCAATTGCTTCTACAACCGTCCGTCCAAAAGGTTCTCTCGGAGCGAGAGTAACGACTATATTTGCATATCTGTAGTAATCTTCAATATTCAGAACGGGGGGTAGAATCGTAAACCGGTCTGCAACTCCTGCATTGATAGCACTTTTGAGTAAATCCCGACTATAAATATTGTCCGTTGATTGGTCTTCCCCAATTACTACCCCATGATAATTTTTACCCATTGCTTTTAATTCCTTTAATACCGGAATCAATGCTCGCAAATTTTTATCATTAATAATCCCTGGTTTATTAATACGTGAAGGAGTAAGCATTATCTTAGCACCAGAATCTATAATTGATTTTAAATTATCTGGAGGAGTGCTAATTTCACTTCGAGTATTGAACTTTTTTAGGTCAACCGGTTGATAAAGAATTCCCCTTATATCTGGCATGAAACCACGAATATGTTCTGATGTAAATTGGGAATTACAAATCGCACCGGGGGAAAGGCTAAAGAAAGTAATTTTCCTCGCTAAATATCCAAGTTTATTATAAGACAAAGCCAAATCATGGCAAAAGTGATAAAGCTGACGACCACTAAAACGAAGAGATGGCGAAAATAATGTCAGTATCGGTAAATAACTTCTCCAAACACAATTATCTAATAGTAATGGAAACTCCTTGGGCTGTTTTCCGACCCATTTTAATGCTTTTTTCAGAAATTCATTAGGATTATCAGCTTCAATCAATTCTACACAATTATTTAAGCCTGCATCTTGAAAATACTTTTCCATGAATGAACCTTTATGGATTAAAATACAGATTTTTTCTGATAATCCACAGGTTACAAATCCTTTAGCCAGCATTAAAAGACTAACGGTTGTACCTCCTAAAACATTACAGTATCCCGGTATGACAAGTAGCCTTTTGATTTTATATTGATTATTACCAGAAACTCCATTCTTCGATAGGTAAGTAGTCATAGATGCAATTAATTATATTGTCCTAATTATTTTTCTAGTTATCACTTTTAATTACTTTTAAGTTAATGGTTTAAATTGTCTGCGACTGAGTTTGAAGCGTAGATAACGTCGGAGTCTTAAACGTAAGTATATTGGTGCTTCTTTAGGGAATAAAGTACACATACCCCGTCTTACAAATCTTTCCATAGTATCTTTAAAGCTATGACCTATAGCTCTACTTTCCAACCAAGTCATCCAAAATATTTTGATAGCTTCTTTCGGAGATGAAACACCAGCTTCAAGTACCTTCAAACTGCGATAATCCGCATCTTTTTTAAGATTATAAGTCTCTGTTAAACATAACTTCTCAGCAGTTTTATTAATGCATATTGCTGTCTGCTCTCGTTGTTCGATTAAATAATGTATATTATTACTTCCTGCATTCATATTATTACCATGATGACGGTAAAACATAAGCGGTTCGCAAATACATCCAATATTTCCATAAAAAGGTACCGTAGCAGTTAAATAAGTATCTGCTCCATGGGGAAGTTTCGGAATAGGTAATACTTTTTCTAAGACCCAACGTTTGTATGCTAAACCTGAAGTCAAAGACCAAGCATATCTACCATAATTAAGTAACAGTTGGGTAACATCACCTTGACTGAAAAAAGTTGGGTCTCTTCCGATAATAGTTCCATCAGCCTCAATTGAAGTACGACCGTGAGAAATTTGTACCCAATCGGGATTTTTATCAAATGCTGCTACAACTTTTGCTATTTTTTCTGGATAATAATAGTCATCCGAATCTAAAAAACAAATAATCTCACCTTTTGCAGCTGCAAACCCTGAATTGAAAGCTGCACCTTGTCGCCAATTATGCTGATAGATTGCTGTTAATTTATCTCCATAACTTTCTATAATCTCTCGTTAATTATCTGTTGAACCATCATCAACGATTATTAACTCAAAATTCCTATATGTCTGGTTAAAAACGCTCTCAATTGCTTTAACTATAAATCTACCATAGTTATAATTTCCGATAATTACGCTGACTAGAGGATTTACAGAATCAGTATTTGTTGAATTATTTTCTATTTTTTTATTTAGCATAAACAGCTTTTTGATAACAAAATACAGTTAACAATGATAAATCCACTTTCTACAATTTAATTAACTTTACATGAATTTTATATAATTCTATAATTTCTTACTACCTATTCCCTAATTCCAAAAATCACAAAGCCTTAGAAAAAGATTTAAGTTGTTGTTGAGAGGAATCTTTTGGTTTATTAGTACGGAGCATAATGCAAAGTAGAGAAATTGGTAAAACGGGCATTTCTATCTCCATCGTGACAAATGTTAAGCTAAAAAGTACAAATACAAAAAGACACGAAGGTCTATCATATCGCGTTCTAAATAATCCCCAAAGTATTGACACCCAGAAAGTTAAGAAAAATATAGTTCCTAACAAACCTCCCCTATAAAGTAAGGTTCCTAAAATAAAACTATGGGTACCTACTTCAGCCGGTTTGTATCCTGGTAAAATTCCTCTTCCATTAACTACATGACCAAATATAAATTTTGAATTAGAAGCGTTTTCTAAATCTTTGATTGTCAATCGATAAATTTCGCTACGAACTTTTGTAGAGTCTGCACGAGCATTTGCTGTTTTATCAGCAGTATCCATTAAACTATCAATTACAGTATTACTAATAGCAGGAATTGATAAAGTACTCAAACTGATAACTGCTAGTAATCCGCAAACAAATGCAGGACTAAAAACCTTACCAGCCAAAAATAAATATCGCAGACCTAAAACTATTGGTAAACTAACCCAAACCGAACGAGTTCCACTTGTAATTAATAAAAAAACCGCACTTAATAATAAAAATATTGACCAAAAACGATTTTTAATATCTAAAGATAATAAGCATACAAAACCCATTGCTAAAGCTAAAGCTTCCGGACCTGGAAAAAAGTATAAATAGCGTACCATTCCTCCTATAGATTCATCTTGAGGAAAATAAGGCATTAAAAAGTTACTATTACCATCTCCCGGTGTAAATCCTCCACTTTTACCAGTTAAAACACCATAAATTGAAAGAGGAGTTACATAGTCTCTTTGATTCAATCCAAAATAAATAATTGCCCATGTCATCAACATTGTGACGATAAGAACTGTAACAGACCAGCAAACTGCAGAAATACGAATACGTATTTTTCTATCTTGAACATACCACAGCGATAAACCAAAGAAAACTACATTATTTAAAGGTGCAATTACAGTATTAAAATTGAGTCTTAAACCCTCTATTTCTCCATAAAAATATCGCACGGTTAAAACGTATAAACCGTAAGTGATAATTGAAAATGCAGCAACACTCGGACGAGAAACGCGGAGTTCTTTATTGGTATACCATTCATAAATAACAATACCCGCAACTAAAAAAATAAAATAGAATCTCCAACCCCACATCCACCACAAAGGAATTAAAATGATGTTGGTACAAACAACTTTTTCTGCAAGGGTAAGATTATTCCACCGAATCAAAATACCGGAGAATAGACTACTATCCCCCGAAGTATTTTCAGCTGCTGACTTTAAACCCAATCCCTGGTTCATGAATTTATTGATTTATTGATTTATTAATTAACTTATTTCACTAATCTACCTGATATAAACACAACTATATTACAGAGCAAAAATAAACAACAAAGCTCAATTCATTACTTATTTTGATTACCTATAGTGTTTATAGTTTTCCCAAGCTATTGAGGTACACCTCTTTTTTTATAATCTTTATCCAAAAAGTAAGTAGATTTAAAACTGTAGTTCACTACACTGATAAACGCTATATCAAGTAACTGAGATGCAGCTTCACCTCACCCCCAACCCCTCTCCTTATTAAGGAGAGGGGAGATAAAGCACAGCTTTATCGAGGTGAGGTTTTAAGG
>CAKZYM010001072.1 GCA_937884685.1 uncultured Calothrix sp. | reverse complement strand
ACGAGATCGGGACGGGTGACTGGAGTTCAGACGTGTGTCTTCCGATCTCATTTTAAGTCCCTGCTTTAGTTCCCCTTTTACACTGTGGGGAGCAATCAAAGCATTGCAACGCTCTTTTAACGCAGGAATTGTCAAATTGTATTTAGCTTGCCATTTTTGGTTTTGTGGTTGAGTAACTGAGATTCTTCCAGCAATACCCAGACTAGATAAAACTGATGCTACTTGTCGGATGAATCCGCGATAAACCGTTGTTACCAAATGCGGAGGACGATTATTTATAGCACCATCGCTATCCATTAATCCTGCTATATAAGCCGCTCGGATATCTACTGAACCCTGCAAGATAAAATCGGGAACTTGTAAACAAGTATTTGGCTGTTTGATATAACGATGGAAATATTCAGCAAAACGAATTGACGAACAAACTGATTTTGCTGTGTTTTCACCTCTAATTACACCGTGAGTAGCCTTTAATTTAAATGCAGCTAAAGCAATGTCTAACTTGTGTTGAATGCGAGGAGTCAATTCGGTATCGCGAGCATTCATCGACCACTCAACACGACCGTAGGGTTTATCATGCTTATTACGACCTAGAGCTACGTAACCGTCACCGTGGGTAAAACCCACCAGCCAAGCTATTTCTGGCGTTAATTGTGGAATAAATAACGGTTTTGCGGTGTGGCTTTGAATTGGTCTTGATTCAGTAAAATCAACAGGTAAATTAGTTACCGTTCCCGGTAAAATCTGCTTGTTGTGTAAAAGGCGATCGCCTTCTACTAAATTGGCCATAGACTTCCATTCAATAGCACCTTGAGCGTCGGCTAGAATTGCTTGTCTGTGGTTTAAAGTTGCTCTAGGTAAAGTAGCATTTGTTTCTACTTCATAAACATCTTGGAAACCTTGGTCAAATTTATCCACTACTCTGCGGAATCCTAAAGGAGTTTGTACTAAATCCCCGACCTTAACATCGCGAATTGGTACTAAACCTTTAGATGTATGAACCAAAGCATCTTCTGGTAAACATCGACGAATATTTCCGGCCACAATCGTGACAGCCGCTTCATCAATCAACAAACAGC
>CAKZYM010001071.1 GCA_937884685.1 uncultured Calothrix sp. | reverse complement strand
TTTTCTTCGTAAACCGACTATGTAGGGGATTTACTTACATACGGCAGATATTTATGTTTACTGATAACTACAATGCACAACAGTGAATTACGATAAAAAAGGCTAAGCTATTTGGGGTCACAACTTAATGTAGAGTTCCAGTAACGGCAGTCTTTTTTATTTTTCAGCCCACTTCTTCCGTAAAAGCATGTCTATATCTGGATAGGAATTACATAAGCATTGCAAAAAAATATCTTAAATATAAATAGTTTTACTTGCTTACTTTTGAATCTATTCTATATCAAGACCAGTATTTTGATTTACGTCGAATCATAATTAATTTATAAGATTCATCAATAAAATAGGAATCTGGTTTAGTTGCAAAACAGCGTTCACAGTTGGGTAGAAGCAGCTTTACGAAGTAATTTACCGCGAAGAAGAATTTATCAAACTGTAAAATGTAAAATATATAGTGAAAACCACAAAAACTTATTCTCGTTTATGACTTCAGAATCCCAGACAGAAAAAGATAAATCACAAGCAAAGAACGATTCAGAAGCAGATAATGAAAAAATTCTCTGTCCCCACTGCAAGCGCACGGCTACTAATGGTATTAAATGTAAGGGGATTTGCGTGGCTGATGATGATTATTAGGGATTAGGGAATAGGGAATAGGAAATAATGAATATTTAATAATAAATAAATAATTAATAGGATTAGTAGAAGTTGAATCCAAAATCTAAAATCTAAAATCCAAAATTAATTTACAGGCAATTCAATGATAAATTCAGTTCCTTGTCCCAACGTTGAATTGCAACTGATTTTACCATCGTGGGTTTCTTCTACAATTTGCTTTGCTATAGCTAAACCCAAACCCGTACCTTTTCCAACACCTTTAGTGGTAAAAAGATTATCAAATATATGTTCTCTAATTGATTCTGTCATACCTGGACCATTATCTTTGATTTTAATTATTACTAGATTAGTATCAGTTAATAATTCAGTAATAATAGTTATTTTATGAGGATTAGCTTCTATTTCGGCAAATGTTTTTCCTTGATTTGTCATATCTAGAGCATCTATAGCATTAGCAATAATATTCATAAATACTTGATTTAACTGTCCTAAAAAACACTTTACTAGTGGTAAATTTCCGTAGTTTTTTATAATTTCAATCGCCGGACGTTTATCGTTGGCTTTAAGACGATACTTTAAAATTAAGATTGTACTATCAATCCCTTCATGAATATTGCAAGCAACTTTCTGGGATGTATCTGCTCTGGAAAAAGTACGAAGACTATTACTAATTTCAGTGATACGTTCTGTTGCTACTTGCATTGAATCTAGCAACTTTGGTAAATCTTCGGAAAGAAATTCTAAATCGATTTCTTCAGCACTTTCTATCACTTCCTCTTCTGGATTAGGATAATTCTCTTGATAGCATTCTATATGAGCAAATAAATCTTGAATATATTCTTCAGCGTTACTGATACTACCCTTGAGAAATCCGATAGGGTTATTAACTTCGTGTGCTACCCCTGCAACTAAATTACCTAAAGTAGCCATTTTTTCATTTTGCACCATTTGTAATTGAGCTTGCTTTAATTCCTGTAGAGTTTTTTCTAACTCCTGTGATTTCTGCACTAATGCTTCTTGTGCTTTTTTTCTATCGCTAATATCTAAAGTCATTGAAACACCACCACAAACCTCACCGTTATGGTTCAATATTGGAGCATTAAACCATTCACAGGTGATACGACGACCATCTTTTGTTGTATTTTCATTCATTGCATAGGACCCTCCACTTTGAGCTAGTATCTTTGTCGCGACATCATCGACATAAGCGTGGTTTTCTTCAGGGATAATGCAACGGAAATGCTTATTTAATATTTCGTGAGCTTGATAGCCAAAAATTTTCTCTGCTGCTGGGTTCCAAGTCTGAAAATAAAAACCAGTATCCCACTCAATAACAGCTACAGGTGTTTGTTCAATAATCAGTTTTAATCGTTGTTGAGATTCTTCTAGCCGATAAGACTTTTCACGTTCTTGAGCGTGGAGTCGAGCATTTTCTAAAGAAATAGCAGCTTGGGTGCATAAAAGATTAATAACTTCCAATCTTGCAGGTGTAAATGCACCGATTGTTAATTTATTTTCCAGATACAGCAACCCAATTAATTTACCTCTATCTAAAATTGGAGTACAGAATAAACTATATGGTTTTTGCTGTATTAAATATTCGTCGCTAATGAAATCATTTGGAACTGTAGCATTATCTAACACGACAGTTTCTAAACTACGTTTAACGTAATTTATAACTTTCGACGGAATATCATGGCTGTTTTCATATGGTATTGATAGCAGCTTTACACCATTATCTTTAATCGCTATGGCTTCTAAATTTAAAACATCGTCTTTGAGTAGAACTAAAGCCGCTTTTTCCGCTCCAGCATTTTCGATTACTATTTGTAATAAAGTTGAAATTAACTTTTCTAATTGAATTTCTCTAGATAAAACTTGCGTTGCTTTGAGAATACTGGTGAAATCTAAAGCTTCAGTAACACTGCTACTAGAACGACTTATTTGGATAGTTTGATTTAGGTATGATTTATTAATTGGTTCAATGTAGGTTTCATGGGTTTGAAAGCTAGTTTTTTGTGCTTCTAAAATTGCTTGGAGTAATTGGGGATAGCGTTTTTCTAAGTTATCGGTTTTAGTTTTTCCTCCCCAACGAGCATAACAATAGTAAGCTTCTTGCATATATACTTGAGCTATTTTTTCTTTATTCCAATCTAGGTAGAATTTAGCTGCAAGTTCGTTAGCAAGCGCTTCTTCGTTGATATATTCATTTTCTTTAGCTCGTTTGATTGTCAGGTCGTACAATTCAGCAGCTTGCCAATTTTCATCTAGAATCCGATGTTTTTCTGCTTCTACTAAATCATATTTATGTTGAAAATTCATCGGAGCATTATACGCCCATTTTTGCATTTTTTGCTGATTAGCTTCAACTCTATTGAGGATATTTGGAATATTTATATCTATCGATTTTTTATCGGCAGCTAATTGTACTAAAGAATCATAAAAATAGAATACGGGGACAACGAAATTAGCCGTTACTCCAACTAAATATTTTTCTGTTTCAATCGCGTTTGCTAATGCTTCCTCAAAATTTCTGAATAGATAATTAAGAATCATCTGATTGAAATAGACATAAAAAATAGCTGTTGCATCATTTGCTTGCTGAAGTTGCGGCAACATTTCTTGCTGATTGTATGCTTCACCAATTAGTTGACATGGGTTTTCTGTGTCTATTGATAAATTGATAATTGCTTGCTGTAATGCTTGGTTTAAATTAAGAGTATTTACCTGTTTAAATTTATGTAAAACTTGATTATAACCTGCAATTTTTTGACTGAGCTCAAAAAGATTATTACCGCTTAAGTAAGCATGGTAAGCATAAATATAGGTCGCTAAAGCCGCAAATTTTAAGTCTCCGGTTTCCAATCCAATTGAGTAAGCAGATTCTAGAGGTATTAATGTTTCCTTAATATGCTCCCGATAATGTTTAACATCGGCATTTACGACAAAAATTGTTCCCGCTTGAATTTCTTTACTGTCAAATTTTTCTAGTAAAGATAGGGCTAATTGACCAAATTTATAACCCGTATCAATATCTCCCACGACTCCACACAAAATTAAAGCCCACATCCCATAACCTGTAGGAGAAATAGCAGAATTCCCATATTTCATTGATAAATTAACTTGTTCCATTACCAATAAAGGCAACAATTGAGGAGCAGCTTGATAAGCACAGGGTCATACGCAATTGAGGATTCTTAAAGCTGCTAATTTAGAACGGTCAGACATTACTGAAATATCTTTTAACTCCAGAGGATTCCTTTGACCCAAATTGGCAAAGGTTCTTTCCATTCCTGTTTGAATATCTGAGTAATTTGGCGTTTCTGGGAAACAAATATCAAGAAGTTCTAATACATTTAATCCAGTTTGTATGGCTTCAATAAACTGATTTTGCGCCATATATGCTTGAATTTCGACTTCATACACTTTAATGCGGTCTAAAAGTGTTTTCGCTCTCGAATGTATTACCTCAGCCAGTTGATTCATTTCCTCAAAGTTGGTGCTGAGGTAGGCTACTTCTGCTGCTTCTTCATAAAGTGCAAGCGTTAATTCATAGCAGTATTCCCAACTTGAATTTTCTAATAAATTTCTTCCCAATTTTAGATAATCAACAGCAGCACTATAGGCTGTTGCAATCTTAGCTTTACACCCAGCCATCAAATTTAATTTTGCTAATTTATTTCGATAAAATTGCTCGGTAATTAACTCTGTTCCAATATTCAATTGATTGACAATCTCAAAAATATTTTCTTCTAATTTATCTTCATTAGTATTGTTTAACAGCAGTTTCCCTATTTTAAGGTGAGTTGCTTTTCGATTGCTTTCCGGAATCAAAGAATAAGCTGCTTGTTGAACCCGGTCATGTAAAAACTTGAAGTTTACAATCTGAGGTATTTGCTCGATTTCTGGTCTTTCTTTTTCAATATAAAATTTATAAACTTCGCTTTGTGGTACAATCAATCCTTCTTGTAAAGCTTTCCATAAATCGGCAGTAGTTTCATTTAAAGATTTTTCGCAAACTATTGCTAAAGTAGATAAATCAAATTGATTACCAATACAAGCAGCTAATTTCAACACATCTTGAGTTGCTTGAGGTAGCTTTTCTAACCGCAATGCCATAAATTCAACAACATCATCGGTAAGCACTAAAGTTTTTACTTTGCTAATGTCGCATTCCCAAGAATTTATATCATAATTAAATTTAATCAAACTATCTTCATATAGGTAATTTAAAAATTGCCTGCTGAAAAAAGGATTACCTTTAGTTTTTTGATTAACTATTTCCGTCAATGCTTGAGTTATTTCTGGCGAAGAACTAAGAGTATCAGTAACTAATTTATTTAAACTTTCTTGACTCAAAACTGTTAAGTTAATAGTATTAACAATTTCTTGATTCTTAGAAACTTCCTCCAACATTAACATTAAAGGATGAGCCGGAAAAATTTCATTATCTCTGTAAGCTCCAATTAATAATAAATAACTAGTTTCCGATTCATTCATCAGCAACTGGATTAATTTCAAAGAAGCACCATCAGCCCACTGTAAATCATCTAAAAATATAGTTAAAGGATGTTCCTCAGTAGTAAAAACTTGAATAAAATTCTGCAATAATAAATTGAATCTGTTTTCAGCCGCAGTACCCGATAATTCAGGTACAGGTGATTGTTTACCGATAATTTCTTCTAATTCAGGAATAACATCAATAATTACCCCTCCATTTTCACCCAAAGCCTGTAAGATTTTGTTTTTCCAACTTAATAACTGAGCATCACTTTCCGTTCTCAATAGCACCATTAAATCCCGAAAAGCTTGCACAAATGCCGAGAAAGGAATATTTCGATTAAACTGATCG
>CAKZYM010001070.1 GCA_937884685.1 uncultured Calothrix sp. | reverse complement strand
AGGGAACAGGATGAAAAATAATAGTGATAAACATACGCTTTTACTTATTACCAGTTACCCATTACTAAATTCCATCACATAATCATCCATCACAAAACCATTTCCAATATCCATCACAGCAGAATCAACAATATTAAATTCAACCTTTTGATAAAAAGCGATGCTGTCAGAATTATTTTTATTGACAGTCAGTTGAATAATGGGATTATCAAAACTGGTTTTAATAAAATTCATTGTTTGTTTTCCAATACCTTTACCTCGACAATAATCAATAACGTATAATTTACTTAAAAATAATTTTTCTCCCTTATCTTTAACTGAAAAGTATCCAGCTTCAAGTTGGTCGTCATAAATAAAATAGTATCGATATCCTTCAGCTATTTGTTGTTTGATAGCATTTTTACTTTGGAACTTATCCAGCATGTAATCAACCTGTTGTTTTCCAATTATTGGTACGTAATGTTGATTCCAAATTTCTTCAGCCAATTTAGCAACTTGTGAAATCGCTTCGGGATTATCGACAATTTTAAATTCAACCATAAAATCTTTACAAGTAGCGTTAAATAAATTGCATTCAAGCAAAAACTTGTAGCAAGATTTTGATAGTACCGCAAGATTCATATAGTTTTATGTTTCAAATCTTTATAGATTTTAATTAACGCTGGTAGCTTACTCAAGCCAATAAACCATTAATTTCGTTAAATCAAAGTCTTGCAAGAATAGCGTTTTAATTTTAGAGGTAAAAATGTTGTTAGAAAAAAAGCTTATAAAGAATGAATCCGTAAGTCTTGCTATTCGTAACGAAAGCAAACAATTTATGCAATTAGCTATTCCTTTAGTTAGCGCTCAAATTACCCAATCTCTCACAGGGTTTTTCGACACAATTATGATGGGTCGATTGGGAGCAGAAACCCTCGCTGGTGGTGGTTTAGCTTCTTTAACTTTTTTTGCTTTATTAAATATTGCGACCGGGATAGTTTCAGCAGTCAGTCCAACTATTGCACAAGCTTATGGTGCAGGACATAAAACAAAGATTGAAAAGTATGCTCGTCAAGGTTTTTGGTTAGTTTTATTGCTGTCAATACCAACTATGTTAGCAATTGGAAAATTAGATTCAATTATGCTGCAATTGGGACAAACAGAAACAACCGTTAATTTAGCTAATAGCTATTTAGATATAATTCTGTGGGCTTTTTTCCCAGCTTTAGGTTTTGCAATGCTGCGGAGTGTTCTATCTGGATTATCCCACACTCGTCCGATAATGTTTATTGTGATTGTGGGAACGTTGTTTAATATTATTGGTAATTATATTTTGGGGTTTGGTAAGTTTGGCTTTCCCCGATTGGAATTAGCTGGTTTAGCTGTATCAAGTTCTCTAACTTTCTGGGGAATGTTTATTGCTTTAGTAATTTACATTCTGAAACATCCACAATTGAAAATCTATCTTGTTTTCGAGCAGCTGCATAAATTCAAACCCAACATTATTCTGGAATTGAGTAAAATTGGCGTACCAATCGGTATATTTATCGCTTTTGAACTAGGACTATTCACCACAGTTACCTTTCTTATGGGTTCCCTGGGAACAGAAGTATTAGCAGCACATCAAATTGTTTTCCAAACCGTGATAGTCACTTTCATGATTCCTTTGGGAATGTCTTATGCTACAACGGCAAGAGTTGGACAGTGGTTTGGACAAAAAAATCTCAAGGGAATAAAGTTATCTACATATATCAGTATTGCTATCGGACTGGGAATTACAATCTTGTTAACAATTCTCATGCTGTTATTTCCCAAGTTCATAATTGGACTTTATCTAGATATTAATGACCCTAGCAATACTGAAATCATAAATTTAGCATTACCAATGTTAACTATTGCCACCCTCTCACAAATTTTAGACGCTATTCAAAAAATTACTTACGGTGCATTACAAGGAATTCAAGATACTCAAGTACCTCTATTATTAAGCGTTCCAGTATTGTGGGGTATTGGATTAACTAGTGGTTATATTCTCGGATTTGTTTTTGATTGGGGTGGTACTGGTTTGTGGTTGGGACAGTCTATTGGAGTCGGGATTGTCGCGCTATTATTTTTGGCTCGTTTTCGTTATCAAGTCACAGGTCAAAAATACGATTCAAATTAAATCGAAATTAATGCTCTGTCCCATTAGTTTTTGTTTGTTTGAGGGGGTTGCTCTTTTCTTCTTCTAAAAACCCTTCACCTTATTAAAGAGAAGGGTATTGAAGAGAAAGGTTCGCTCTTATTCCAAAACTATTGCGATAACGCAACAATTTCAATTGATTTATTGTTTTAATTTTTAGAAAACTATTGCGATGTCGCAATAATTGTTTTTATAATTGATTTACGGTTTCGATTTTAATTAAAACCGTTGCGATAACAAAATAATTAAATTCAAGTAAGATAGTTGCTGATTTAATCTGATTATTTTTTAATTACTCGTAAACTTATTACCTTACTTAACAAGCTAGACGTTTTATTTGTTACGGAGACATTTTATATCACCTAATATAATCTCGCTTATAATGAGACAATTACTTACTTTTTAGTTATTCGAGTATATATAATTGCTCAAAATTAATTGAGATAAAAATAACGCGATTTTTTCTATATTAGTAATGATTTTATGATAATATTTTTCTTAGAGATAATTTTAATAATGGGGAGGCATACCCAAAATAAAAATTTTGCTTATATTCCCATTATGAAAAATAATTATCTATTTTTTTATTATCCCATATTTTCATCATTTAAAAAAAATTTCAACTTCAACTAGATAAAAATAAAAACACTATTTCTATTTAGTGGTTGTATTGAAATAAGAAAACTATTGCGATATGACAATAATTTTTTCAAATGATTAATCTTCAAGTAGGACAGGAATAATAGTAAATCTCTAACTTGCTCGATATTGCTTGGGTGTGAATCCAGTGAATCGTCGAAAATATTGACCAAAATGGCTGTGGCTGTTGAAACCACATAATAAAGCAACGTCAGTCACTGATAATTCTGGATTTTTTAATAAAGATTTTGCTCGCTCAACTCTTTGTTTAATCAGATATTTGTTCGGTGAGATTCCCAAAGACTTTTTAAACAAGCGGCTGAAATGATATTGGCTGATTCCGGCTAAATTAGCTAAATCTGATAATTTAATTTCTGAAGCGATATTATCGTTAATATAATCGGTGACTAAAAGTAGCTTGCTATCGCTTAAACCTGCTGAACTTAAATTCAAGCTTGTTTTCTTAACCGAATAATCTCGCAGTAAATTTATAGCTAAAGCATTACTCAAAGATTCGATATAAAGCTTGCTTCCCAAACTGCTTCCTTGATTGAGTTCCGAATACAGCATCATGATAATTTGCTCAACCTGCGGATTGCGATCGCGAAATTTGTGAACTAACTCCAGACTACTCCCGTCAGCACCAGTTTGTTGAGCAACTTTATCTAAAAATTCTGGTTCAATTTGAATTTGTAAGAAATGGTCGTCACCTTCAGCACGATATTCACCTGGGGTACCTGCTGGTGTAATGCAAATATCACCCTTGCTGTAAATTCCTACATAGCGCTGTTTTCCTATTACTTGATAAATCCGGTGAGGACGTGTTGTTAAACACAAAGTTAAATCATGCTGCTCAAAAGCTGGATAGGAACCTTGGGCAGGTGGTAACAGATATTCTTTGAGAATAATAGATTCCCAGCCTAAATCTTTACTCGAAGCAATTAGTCCTTCATCGGATGAGTAAGCAATTGTTGCTGGTTTAGTGCTGGGAACTGTATTCATGGCTGTTTTTATGGGAATTCCATCCAAATCAAAAACTCGCAGCAAGATTTTGATAGTACGGCAAAATTCAAATAGTTTTAAGTCTCAAATCTTTATAAATTGTAATTAATGTTAGTGATTTAGAGCAAGTAAATAATCCATCAGCTTCTCTAATTATCAAGATAAACAACATGAAGAGTATTTTATAGAGAAAAAGTAAAATTATGATATTGGAATCTCAAACACAAATTAAAAGAATCGCCAAAATTTTAGCAGAGTCTTTTATGGATGACCCTGGTTTTCAATTTATCTTTGGTGAAAACGAAAATAAATTTCCAGCTTTAAAAGATTTCTTTGAATTATTTATCCCCGATATAATCGAGCGAGGTGAAATTATCATTGCTCCAGAAGACCAAGGAGCTTGTCTTTGGTATCCAGAGTCGGTAGAAATTTTTAACGAGCAGTTTGAACAAATATTAGTTGATATTGCTTCGACTGTCTATCATTTTGCAGGTGAGGAATCGGGTAAACGCTTTGAGCATCTAATCCACACAATGGGTGAAAAGGAACCGGAAAGAAGCCATTGTGAAGTATTTTTTATTGGTTTGAAACCAGAAGCACGAGGACAAGGAATAGGTAAGAATTTGATAAAACCCGTTCTTGATTACACTGATACGAAACAGCTTGGTTGTTATCTTGTTTCTTCTAATTCTCGTAATATCTCATTCTACGAGCGACACGGTTTTCAGAAATATTGTCCAATTAAAATTAGCGATTCCTATTCTATGACGGGAATGTGGAGAGATTTCGCTAATAACTAAATATCAAATATTCAACTAATAGCAGTAAATTAATACAGTGGAGAAAGAATACAATGTTATTAACTAATTTATTTGTGCCAGAAACTCGAAACAAGACCAATAAAACAGAGAATAAAGTTGATAGCGCTGCACTCGTAAGCTGGTTGTTTTTAATTGGCTCGTTGCTATTTGTATTAGATTCTGGCTTGGAAATTATCGAAGGTATTTCATTACATTCAATAATTCATCTATC
>CAKZYM010001069.1 GCA_937884685.1 uncultured Calothrix sp. | reverse complement strand
TTCGAGGATTTTCCCAACAATGTATTGCTGCTCCAACATAAACTGCATCTAGACAATTATCAATTAAAGGAATCGATTCTGCATTTCCTCGAATAATAACCAGGTTATCAGAACTACTTGTTTTCTGTATATCTAATTGCTTCTTTAACATTCCCAACATTGATTCGGAATAATCCAAAGAAATTATAAATTTACTAACTTGATTCTTGGCTAATTTACGAGTCATTATACCCGTTCCACAAGATAAATCCATTACTACTTGTAAACCTTCTCCAAAGAATTCAAGGACTTCTTGAGATTCTCGTTCGATTCCCCCTAAACCTCGAAGTCCCATCTTCCAAACTGTTGGTAAAATATTTTCATAGAACCAGGGTAAAACTGAGTTGTCAAATAATTGTGTAATAAATCTTTCTGGTTTTTCTTGTGAAAATTCAACTTTATTTTCTACAAGATTAGGATGAAAATCAATGAATGTATAAGAACCTTCTGATTTTTCTATTCTGTATTTAAATTGCTCGCAAAAATTATAATTTTTAGATTCAGCAGCAATTATTTGATTGCAAGTGGGACACTTGATGATTGTTTTAATTAAAGACATTTATAATTATCTAAATTAAATTTACATTATTGTCAGCAAATTGGCAGACTATCTCAGCAAACCAGTTTAAGTTATAAAGATAGCATTGTTTGTATCTGGTTTATTTTTAATCTTATAAATATGAGCGATAATTTTATACTTTTAGAATCGGATGATGTTCTACTTTTAGGAGAAGACACTTTTAAAGTTAGTAAAATTGAGCAATTGATTAGACAGAATATTAAAGAGAAACTACAAAGACATATTTATGAATATAATAGCTTTCATCCCGGAGCTTCAATGTTAGAATTTCTCAGCAGTATTCCTATTTGTAAAACCAAAATAGATTTAGCTGAAATTAAACATGAATATATTAAAAATTGTCAGGTATTAAGAAGTAGCGGTCAAGGTTGGGAGAAAGGAAAGTTAAAGGTAGAAATACAAATATTACCTGGAAATAACTATGATAATCAAAATGATAATCAAATAAACTTAAAATTTATTCCAGATGAACCTATAGAATGTGAAGCTTTTTTAGATGAGATTTTTCAAATTGTTTCTGATAATCCAATCAACGAACGGAAATAATGACGAAAGGTATAATCAAAATAGATATCTTGTTAATATTGTTTTAAATATAGTTTGATGCTGAATAAATTAAAACAGATAAAAACAGCTTTCAATTATAAAAATTCTCCAAATATTGGGGATTTTGCTATTCTCAAATCTGATATCTTAGGTGCAAAAGTTTCTCCAGAAGTTACTGATAAGTTGCAAAATGTAGTGGGATATCATCCGCTGATTGATTTAGATAAATTAATTGAATATCCAGAAGGTAGTTTTGGACGGAAATACGCAGAACATATGAAGAGAAATAACCTTCAATCAATTAGCATTAGTCCCGAATTAGAAGATATCGCTCAACGTAATGTTTTTGCTTTACGATATGCTGTTACTCATGATATTTTTCATGCTTTACTTGGTTTTGATACCAGTTATGCAGGAGAAATTGGAGTATTAGCATTTGCTGCTGCACAAAATTATAGTAAGTCGTTAAAAATTGGCTTATGGTTTGCGAAAATACTTTATCCTATTGTTGCACCACGACAAATTAAAGCGATTATTGTTAATCAGCGAAAAGGAAAAGAATTAGGTCAGAAAGCGAAGTTTTTGCTCGGATATCGCTTTGAAGAACATTGGGATGAAGCTTTAAGTAAGGTTAAAGAAGATTTGGGATTAACTGAAATTCAATTGTCTCAACAATATTCTAGCTTAGGGTAGAAAGGGCTTAAGCCCTCACTACTAACTTAATAAAGTTACAATTTTGCTAATAATTTTTCAGCAGTACTGATTTCAAGTTTTCCACCATCCTCTAGCTCCAATTCCTTGACTGTTCCGTCTTCTATTACCATCGCATAACGTTGCGATCGCATTCCTAAACCTTTTCCAGTCAGGTCTAATTCGAGACCAGCAGCCTTAGCAAATTCACCGTCACCATCGGCTAGCATCAATACTTTATCACCAGCATTTTGGTTTTTACCCCAAGCATCCATCACGAAAACATCGTTAACGGAAATACAAGCAATTGTATCAACACCTTTGGCTTTGATTTGTTCTGCATTCTGGATGTAACCTGGGAGGTGTTGGTTAGAACAAGCTGGTGTAAATGCACCGGGAACAGCAAATAACAATACTTTTTTACCTTTAAATAGTTCGTCCGTAGATACTTCTTTTGCTCCCGATTCTTCCATATGCTTTAAAGTTACGGAAGGAATCTTATCACCTACTTTGATAGTCATATCTTCTTTCTACTCTGGAATTTATGCTTTTATTATCGACGAGTATCTACAAGATTGAGCAGTTAAAGTATTACGATAATTAATCGATAAATTAACTATGTTTCGATGATAAGTACAATTTAAGACTAAACCTAGCAATTTTTATTTACTAGGTTAGTAAATAATTAACTTGCGACAGTAAAAATACTATCTTGATTATCAGTAAAAGTATGTGCAAGTTGCCAAGAAACAACAGCTAACAAATCATCCCCCTGGAAGATTTTTGCACCATCATTACTATCAACAAATGATAAATTATCTTTGCTTTCAACTTGAAAAGTGGTAGCACCAAATTGAAAATTATTCACGGTGTCAAAACCTTCACCAGTTTCTAGAATTACGGTAGCTTCACCAGCACCCAACCAAACCGTATCATCACCAGTACCGGAATTTATCAAATCACCACCACCATTACCAAAAATGGTGTCATTCCCATTCCCAGCCAAAATCGTATCAGCTTGGGAACCACCATAAATTAAATCATCACCTTCATTACCAATTAAATTGTCTTCACCGCCATTACCAAAGATAGTGTCATTCCCCATATTACCGATGATAAATTCCGGATTATCGGTACCAAATAAATTTTCTCCATCGGGAGTTCCGTTGATAACTGTTTTTTCGGTAATTATGCTAACTATAGGTTCTGAAGCTGAATCAATCGAGTAACTTTCGTCATCCAGAAGAGTGAGTGTAAAAGTTTCGTCACCTTCAACCTTATTATCTTCTCCACTTAAAAAGCCAAAACTAGCTTCAGTGACTCCTGGAGAAATTGTAAATTCCAGAATAAAATTACCATTCTCCACCACAAAATCCGAATCACTAATATTATTCAAAAACTCTGAAGGGAAACCTCCATCTGATAAGTCACCATCTGGATCTTCTAGCTGTAATCTTATAGTCAATCCATCATCTGGTGCTGGTTCGTTGAGTTGGAAAGTATAAACCTGTGGTTTTTCTTCACCTTCGGAAATTACTGTTCTGTCAACGCTGAAAATAACGATTGGTAATGACTGCATATTAATAACTTGATTTATACTTACAAATTGTAGTTATCAAAGTATCATAATTAATTAGTTAATCAGTAACTTAACGCTCAACTTAAGGAGACGTTAAACTGTAGCGTCTCTACATTATTAATATTTATCGCTATTTAATAATCCAAAATCCGTCTTGGAAAGTTTGGGGAAGAGAAGTTGGGGGGAAGATATTCTTCCCCCAAACTTCGGGACGGAAACCGACACCCCCAACTTTCCGCAAAATCCAAAATACGTTTACCATTCTTCAGCCCAATAAACAATTTCTGAAGTAGTACTATTAATTGCAACTCCATAGCTATTTCCATGATTCCAGGAAAAGTCTTCGGAAGTACCGCGATTGTTTGCATCTAATACTAATATTTCATAAGTCGAAGGAAAGCTTTTTGCTTCTAAATTAGCTGTATATAAAAAAGTAGTGGGTACTCCATTCTCTTGATTTGAATGGTCATTAGTATCACCACCTTGAAATTTGTATTTGGCTAAATCTCTATATTTAGAGAGCGATTCTTTTATTTGTTCTTCCGGTAGTTTCATCCTCAACTGAAAAATTTGACCGTACTCTGGAGAACCGGGATAAAAAATAACCCGCGCATCTTTAGATTCACTAGGAATGATGGCGGGGAAATGGTTTATTAATACTTGGTTAGACCAGTTTTTATGACGAATATCTTGATAATTTGAAGTATCTATTATTACGCTACTTTCTTTATTCTTATTAAAAGCCTGAGTCAAAAAGAAACCTCCCCCGACAACCCCTAAACCTCCCAAAGACAGTAAAGTGACCGTAGCAAGTTTCAATATACGTGATTGCTTCATCGAATCGAAGATTTTAATCAAATAGATATATATTCAACTAGTAATATTTTTCGTAAATATACGCATCTAGCTTTAGATATATCTACTTAACCTTGAGACAAAATCAGTGGAATTATGTAAGAGGGAGAGGGGAGAGAGGGGGAAGAGGGGGAGATGGGGAGATGAGGGAAGAAATAAATAACTCCTAATTCCTAACTCCTAACTCCTAACTCATAACTCCTAACTGTTCACTGTTCACTGTTCACTGTTAACTGTAAAAACTCCCAGCTATCATTCCAGCGAGCAAAATAAATCCAATCCAGACATTTTGACGGAACATTTCACCGTAAGCGTCGGACGGTAATTCTGTTTTTTTCAAGCGAAAATATTGCCATACCCAACCAGCAAATGCAATTACAAGACTTATCCAAAAAGCAATATGAAGATGTATAACTATTCCCAAGCAAACTAATAAACCAGCGGTTCCAACAAAAAATACAGCAATGGCTTCCTGTACATAGTTACCAAAAAATATAGCGCTAGAGTTGACACCGATGCGCTTATCATCTTCTCTATCACTCATTGCATAAACTGTATCAAATCCCAAAGTCCATAATACAGTTGCACCCCACAGCAACCAAGTTGATTGTGAAAGATTTTGCGTAACTGCACTCCAACTAATTAGTACCGCGAAACCCCAAGCAATAGAAAGCACTAGCTGAGGTACGGGGAATACTCGTTTTGCTCCAGGATAAAGCAGGATTACGGGAACTGCTGCAACGCACAACCAAAAGGAAACTGGATTAAGATAAAAAGCGAGAATCGCAGCACAAATAAGAGATACTACCGCTACAACGATTCCAACTTTTATTGATAATGCACGAGAAGCTAAAGGACGAGTTTTTGTTCTTTCTACTTCTGGGTCTATGTCTTTATCCCATAAATCATTGACAACGCACCCCAAAGCACTTGTAGCCAAAGTACCTAGAATAATTACTCCTACCAATGGTAAAGGGGGTTTTCCATGTGCTGCTAAAAACACTCCCCATAAACCAGGAATCATCAAGATTAACCTTCCTTCTGGTTTATTCCAACGTAGAAGTCGGATTACTTTACTAAAAATAGATTCAACTTGTTGTTCTGGTTGAGTAACCATAGCAATAGATAAATAACTAAATATGATGATTGTTCACACTTCTTAACAACTATAGAATAGCTTTATTTGATATTTATAAACAAAATAAAACCGTTAGAAAAACTAAAATACCTCTAGATGCTTTACAGTATTCCTAGAAAAAAAGTATTTATCGTCCTTGTAACGTAAGTCAAAGCTACCAATTGCAATTTTCAACTTATCTAACAAAGATACAGTTTTCAGATGTATTTCGTTTGATGTGCCACTTATGTTACTTGTTATATTCCTATAAATCCTAAAAACCTTTCCATAACTACGTTTTATAAAAAAACCCAATGGTGAATTTAGCACTGACAACAGCAGAAGATATTCTTCCTTTAGAAGTTGAGTCTGAGCGAATAATTGCTGCGATTGACTTAGGTACCAACTCCGTACATATGGTTATTGTACGACTTGAACCTCAAATACCATCTTTTAGTATTATCGGTAAGGAAAAAGAAACCGTTAGACTTGGCGATCGCGATATTGAGACAGGAAATCTCAAGCTCAAGATAATGGAAAGGACGGTAAATGCTTTGAGACGTTTTCAAGAGATTGCCAAAACCTTTAATGCTGAAGCAATAATTGCTGTTGCGACTAGCGCTGTAAGAGAAGCACCTAACGGTAGAGAATTTTTATACCGGATAAAAAACGAGTTAAATTTAGATGTTGATTTGATTTCCGGTCAAGAAGAAGCACGACGGATTTACTTAGGTGTGCTTTCGGGAATGGAATTTAACAATCAGCCACATATTATCATTGATATTGGTGGTGGTTCCACGGAAATAATTTTAGGTGATTCTGATGACGAGCGTTGTTTAAGCAGTACTAAAGTTGGTGCAGTCAGGCTAACTAGTGAATTAATCACCACCGACCCAATTAACGACCAAGAATATAACTACCTACGAGCATACGCAAAGGGAATGCTCGAACGTGCTACAGAAGAAATCTTATCAAATATTAAATTTGGAGAAAAAGCGCGTTTAGTCGGGACTTCTGGGACGATTGAAACCCTGGCAAATATTCATGCGAAAGAAACATTAGATGCTATCCCTTCAACATTAAATGGCTACAGCTTTAGTTTAAAAGACCTGCGGGAAATGGTATCGCGCTTGCGGAAGATGACTAATTCCGAAAGAGCGGAAATACCAGGTATGGCAGAGAAAAGGTCAGAAGTTATACTTGCGGGTGCTGTAATTTTACAAGAAGCGATGACACTTTTGGGTGTAGAATCTTTAATAACCTGCGAGCGGGCTTTACGAGAAGGAGTAATTGTAGATTGGATGTTAGCGCACGACTTAATAGATAATCGTCTGCGTTTTCAAAGCACTATCAGACAGCGAAGTGTCCTAAAAATCGCTAATAAATACAATGTTGATTCGAGTTATAGCGAGCGAATAGCAGCATTTTCTCTATCATTATTTGACCAAACCAAAGGTTATTTACACGAATGGGGAAACCAAGAAAGATTTTTATTGTGGGCTGCTTCAGAATTACATAATTGCGGACATCATATAAGTCATTCTTCCCATCACAAGCATTCCTATTACTTGATTCGTAACAGCGGATTGCTAGGTTATAACGAAACCGAAATTGAAATTATTGCCAACTTAGCAAGGTACCATCGTAAATCTCAGCCCAAGAAAAAGCACGAAAACTTTCAAAATTTAGCAACAAAAGAACAAAAGCAAGTAGTAGAAGAATTGAGTCCTTTGTTACGATTAGCAACCTCTCTTGATAGAAGACAAATCGGGGCAATATCGAGAGTAGAATGTGATTATAATAAAGATAAAAAAGAATTACATTTAAAGTTATTTGCCAAGGATAGAAATGATGATTGTGCTGTTGAACTTTGGAGTTTGAGTTATAGCAAATTAGTATTTGAAGAAGTATTTGGAGTTAAGTTAGTAGAGAGTTTAGAAAGATTTTAAGAGGTAAAAAGCCAGGGGGTAAGCTAATTCTACTTAAATCTATGCAGTAAACCCTTCAAAGACCGACAAATTAACAGCCTAAATTCAGTTCTATCTCTAAAACTACACTCCCAGGTGGAACCTGGGAACGAGAAAAAATGTTAACTTCTAACTGCTAAATGTTCACTGTTGATTAGTCGGTACTACTACTGCTGGAGCATTAGAATTATTTGACCGTTTGGCTGGTGCTACTGGAATCACCACTGGTTTAATCGGCTTTTTGACGGGTTTGATTTTGACGCTATTTTTAGGAGATGAACTATTACGTTGAGAATTTTTGTGTTTTCTGAGTCTTTCGGCTAAAGATGGTGAAGGAACTACTTTTATCTTCTTAGGGGGATTAGTAGTTACTTTTGGTTTACTAATAGTACGTCGTTTTTGTGATGAACCAGAAGAACTGTTATTTCTTCTTGAGGAATTACGTTTTTTTGAACTACTAGAACTTGAATTACGAGAGCTTGTAGCAGTTGAAGTAGTTGATTTCGGTTTCTTCTTACTTACCTCAGAAGAAGATGATGATTTCCTGGTAGTGGATTTCTTGGTGGTGGATTTCTTAGTTGAGTTACGATTTGAAGCAGTATTGCTGCGTCTGCGTCGTTGGGGAGTGTAATTTCTAGTTCTCTTTCTAACTCTTCTGGGCTTTGTTGGTGCGCTGCTAGAAGGAACCTTCGCTTCTGATGCTTCAGTTTCTTGAGGGGAAGGTGAAGCTGAAGGAGAGGATGAAGGTAAAGGGGAAAATTCCAAACCAGGTATTTCTGCGGCTGCTTCGTTGATAGGTTTTTCTACAACTGGTGCAACTTTTGGCTGTCTTTCAGCAGTTGAAGCAATCTTAGTAAGACCAAAACCCAATGTAATCCCAAAAATTGCTACTCCTGCACTAATTAAAGCTCTAGGTGAATTTATTTTCTTAAACCAAGCTTCTTGGGATTCTGTAGTTTCTGCTTCAGCTTTGACTTGCACCGATTGAAAGTTAGGATTTGCCACCGCTACAGCAGGAGGTGGTGAAGGTGGTTCGTATTCCTGAGTGGATAAATCAATGGTTGGTACTGCATGAGTTGGTACCGCTTGAATTACAGTTCTTCTTCCTGTCTCTGGGAAGAAATCCAACCATTCTGCGACTGTCTGGGGACGAAAACGCGCTTCTACAGCCATACCGCGCATTACCGCTTGATTCACCGCAGCACTCAAATGTGGCTGTAACTCGCGAGGAGAAGGCATTTTCTCCTTATCCCGTAATAATACTGGCATTGGAACCTGTGCTGTTAACAATGCATACAGCGTCGATGCTAAACCGTATACATCAGTAGCTGGAGAGCGCTTAGCATTGGTCAGGTATTGTTCCATTGGAGAATACCCCTCAGAAACCATTCCCGTATGAGCTTGTCTGACCCCAGAGTTAAATTCCCGTGCAATACCAAAATCAATCAAAATTACTTCGTTGGTATTTTGACGGAGAATAATATTATCTGGCTTGACATCCCGATGCAGCAAACCTTTCTGATGTACCGCTCCCAAAGCCGCACCAACTTGACGAATATAGTGAATTGCTTGCTCTTCTGGTAAAGGTATTCCTGGCATCACAAATGCTTCCCCCAAGGTTTCACCAGGAATGTATTCCATAACCATATAGGGAAAACCGGCTTCCACAAAAAAATCGCTGACTCGTACAATATTAGGGTGAACGCAACTAGCTAACCTTCTAGCCTCATCCTGAAATTGCCCTTCAAACTTAGCGAAATCTGGATGCTTATGGAGTTTATGGTTAAGGGTTTTAATCACCACTTCCTGATGTAGAAAATGGTGAGTTGCTTTGTAGGTAATACCAAAACCACCCCTTCCAATTTCCTGGTTGATAGTATATTTACCACCCTGTAAGGTTTTACCAGTTAGCATAGTGATTTAACTTTGGGATTTAACAATTGGGTACGGGCAATCTTATTTCCAATTTTAAACTAGGACTAGCTTATTACTTAGATAATCAGAAAACTAAAGATATCAAATAGTAACAAATAATACTTGATTTTAGTTAGTTTTACATTATTACTTTTTCTAATTGCATATTAAAGATTAATATTTTACTTGGGAACAAGTATAAATAACGAGAAACTAAGAATACAATTCAAAAAAGAAAAATATTCAGCCCAGCTTAATTTACTATAACGAATGATTAATTAATTGGTAATGAGCATATTTAAGTAGACAAGACTCAAATACGTAGATACTTAATAAAATATTTAGAGCGTAAATAAATTTAGTGATAAATTATATCATCTTTTCAAAAAATAGTCTAAAAAATCGATATTGTAATATAAAATACAGCAGTATTTGGATTTTTTAACATCTGTAGAGACGTAGCACTGCTACGTCTCTACAACCTGTAAGAACTAATATGACACATCAATAGTCAGATAATCAGATAAATCAGACTTCGTATTTGAGCCTTGGAATTAATTCCCAGGTTTCTTTATGTTGGAACTGATACAAAATTAAAAATAAATAGAACTGCTAACTGTTCACTGATAACTGATAACTGTTCACTGTCTAAAACCGATGTCCGATACCAAAATGGACTTTAGTGTCACCTTGATTGTTAATACCGTAGTCAGCACGAATTAAACCTAAAGGTGAATTCAAACGTACTCCAGCACCGTAACCGAATCCTTCACCAGGTTTACCGCGAACTCCACCAGGGTCTCCAACTACTGTATCTCCGGAACCCAAATCTGTCGCAAAGTCAGCAAATAAAACTCCCCCCAGGGAATTTAAAATTGGAATCGGAAAGCGATACTCTGCCGAAGCTAATACATAGGAGCGACCGTTACCAACATCACCCGCACCATAACCGCGAACCGAATTAGAACCACCTAAACCAAAACTTTCATAAGGAGGTAAATCCCCAATCACAGTTCCTGCTTGGACATTAAGAGCAAATACTTGAGATTTAGAAGATTTAAATAATTGTACTGGTACAAATTGTGTATAATCAGCCTTCACACGGTTCATAGATATTTCCCCTTGTCCGAAGGGAAGCGATTGTTCGGTACTCAATTTCAATACGGAACCCTTAGTTGGATTAAAGGGATTATCGCGACGGTCTTTAACAGCGTTTAAAGATACGGTAGCTAAATCATCAACACCAGTTCCACTTTTTGTTAAAGCATTATTTTGAGCATCTGTTGCTGTGACATTACCTTTTTTGTCGCTGATGCTAACCCGAGTGTAGTTAAATCCTAAAGTTGTATTCCATCCATCAATTGGACGCTGGAAATTTAAACTACCACCAAACTTTCCTTCTCGGACTTTATCACCATTAGCCAGCCTGATATCATCATCAAAAGTACTAGAAAGCTGACGTTTACGAAAAGCATTGACACTGTAACCGAGACGGTCGGGGTTATTGGCTCGATAAGGACTAGTAAATTTTGTGTCAAAGTTTAAATCCCGTCGAGAAACCTGGACATTTACATTTAAATTGTCGTTGACACCACCAATATTTCTATCGTTGAAGTTTACAGTACCTACAATTCCTTGGTCAGGACTATAATTACCACCTACATTTACAGACCGCGCTCCAGCTTCTTTAATGTAGTAAACAACATCAACTTTATTTGCATCACCTTCGAGTTCTAAATTTACTCTTTCAAATAATCCGGTAGCATACAACCGCTGTACGTCTTGTCTAACCCGATTTTCTTGGAATATCTGACCTGGTTTAAGCTTTAACTGCTTTTCGAGAAATTCGTCTTTAGTTCGTCCTTTTATTGGTCTACCTTTTTTATCAACTGTCTTATTGTCATCATTAATGTAGCGGAATTTTACATTTCCTATTAAACCTTCAGCAACATTTATATTTAATACACCTTTACGGTTGGGTTTAATAGAAGTTACCCGCGCCAAATTATAATTATTTTCGGAATACCACTTATTAATATCTTCTACAGCTTTTTTCATCCCAGATGGACTAATAGGTTTACCAATTTGCGATTGGAAAACTTTTTGCACAACTGTAGGAGAAAGCGCTTTAGCATCAGACAAATTTACCGAGCGGACAACTATAGGTTTAACCTGATAAACCACGCTCAAACCTTGTTCGTTATCGCGACTATTGACAGTAGCAGCAGCAAACAAACCAGTCTCCGAAATAGCCGCTACATCTCGTTGTAACTGAGTTTGACTGGTATCCCCTCCCGGTTGAGTTTTAATTACACTCCCAATAATTTTCTGCAACTCCGGACTAACTCCTACTATTCTGACGCTGGTAGCAGGAACTGTGAAGTCACTTTTGGTGTTCGCAGGAATTTGTGAAGGAGGTAAGGGAGGAGAGGGGGAGGGGGAGAGGGGGGGAGTGGGAGAAGTTCTAATTACAATTTGTCTTTGTTTATTATTTTCTTGATTTTTTGCTTCTACACCTCTACTCTTTACAGATAACTGATTATTATTAGCTGATTCTTTATTATTATTCGTTGGTAACTGATTTCTGTTAACTGTAAGCTGCTCACTGTTGACTGTTAACTGTTAACTGTTAACTGATGACTGTTCACTGTTCACTGTTAACTGCTCACTGTTAACTGATGACTGTTCGCTGTTCACTGATGACTGTTGACTGTTGACTGATAACTGTTCACTGTTAACTGATGAAAACTGACCAACTGCGATGTTTTCCGGTTGAGGAATCATTTTTGTTGACTCAGACTTATTCTCAAGTACCGGAACTACAACGCTTTCACCTTTTTCTTCTTCAGAAACAGGAGTAGAATCAGTTGCAGCAGTTGCTTGTCCATCAAGATTATTAGCCGCTAATGCAGCTAAAGTAAAAATTGCAGCAGAAGAAAGTCGCATAATATTTAGCCTGAAGAACAGAAGTTAGTGTGTATTTTGATAATGAGTTTTGATATTCGGGTTCATCAACGGGGATAATACTAACTTCTAAATTCTTCGGATTATTTATAACTTTTTATATCCCTCTTACCTTTTGAGACAGCTAATCAAGTATTTTGTTTCTCATGAGTGAAATATCACCCGTTCCCTTTACAGAAAAAATACAGTTCACTACATCTAATTTACGATTACTAGTTTTAAGTAACGGACATGGAGAAGATGTAATCGCAGTCCGCATTTTAAAGGAATTGCAACAACAAAAATCCGCTCCGGAAATCTTTGCTTTACCCTTAGTCGGTGAAGGTCGTGCTTATAAAAATCTAGATATTCCCGTCATCGGTTCAGTACGTTCTATGCCTAGTGGTGGTTTTATTTACCAAGATGCTAAGCAATTAGCCGGAGATGTGCGTAGTGGCTTATTGAAATTAACTCTCAATCAACTTAAAACGATTCGTCGCTGGGTAAAAACCCAGAAAAAGTCTGGATATTCGCCAAAAATATTAGCTGTGGGGGATATCGTACCGTTATTATTTGCTTGGTTGAGCGATTCTGAATACGCTTTTGTAGGAACTGCTAAATCGGAATATTATCTACGAGATGAAACTGGGTGGTTGAAACGAGATACCAGAGCAGCAAAATGGGAAGGTTGGAGCGGTTCTGTCTATCTACCTTGGGAAAGATGGTTAATGAGTCGTAAACACTGTAAAGCTGTATTTCCCAGAGATTCTTTAACAACAGAAATTTTAAATCAGTGGAAAATACCAGCTTTTGATTTAGGTAATCCGATGATGGATGGTTTAAATCCCAGCTTTCCACTACAAAATTTTTACACTACCGACACCCGAAAACAAGAAATAGAGCGTCCTTTAACAATTACCCTTTTACCCGGTTCCAGAACTCCAGAAGCTTATAAAAACTGGGAAAAAATTACAATTGCAGTTTCCAAATTAATCTCAACATTCACCGACCAAGATTTC
>CAKZYM010001068.1 GCA_937884685.1 uncultured Calothrix sp. | reverse complement strand
AAACGTAGCGGTACCAGCTTTGAAACACTCACCAATATTCGGACAACTTGCTTCCTCACAAACAGTATTCAGCGATAAATCCCGCAGAGTTTCCTTAACATTTCCAACACGTTCCCATTGAGGAGCTTTTACCCGCAACCAGTCTGGCTTTACAGTCACAATCCGTCCTTACCACTTGTTGATATACAGGATTTATGGTAACGCAAAATTAGTTAGGAGTTAAGAGTTAAAAGTTAGGAGTTATTTAATTTTGGACTCTGGATTTTAGATTTTGGATTTTGAGCAGAAGCTAATATTTTTACCCCTCTTCCCTATTTCCTCTCTCTTTTTAATTCTGTGATATAATAACCGAGATAATACGGGATGTAGCGCAGCTTGGTAGCGCACTTCGTTCGGGACGAAGGGGCCGCTGGTTCGAATCCAGTCATCCCGATTTTTTTGTCGAAATAACAGATTAATGTCGTTTTAACGAATTATTTTTTTTGTGCAGATTAAAGTTTGAACTGCTTTAGATTCAATATAGTTCTAGCATTCCCTTAAAATTGCGGATAATCTCGAAGGAAATATAATTATCAAATCCATCGAGTAAAAATCAACTCTCAAAAAACTTTTAATACATCCTAATTTGTAAAGATTATTAAAACCAACAAAATTGTAAGCAGTTCTAATTTGCTGCTAACGATGAATAATATTTTATCTGATGGTTGGAATCAAATATAGCTTTTGGGTAGAACGAGATGGGTTGAGTCTGAGATATTACCGTAATTTCTCTAAAGCTATTTAGAAGCTTGCTTTGCTACCTTTAATAAAGTTTCAAAATCGGTTTTATGGAAAATCGAGTCAAATCAATTAATCAATATTTCTTAATTTGCCTCTACCCACTATATCTCTACTTAATTTAATTCACATATTTACATAATAAATAGGACTCAACCATGAATAGCAATTGTTTGAGAATATTGACCCAGCATCGTCACAAAGCTAACGAAATTGCTGGAGTCACAAGCTATATCAACTTACTTGAAGAGGAATTTAAACTTAAAAATATTGAACATCAAGTTATCAGCACAGCAGAAACTTCATTTACAAACTGGATTCGTAGTATTTGGTGGTCTGATATCGTTTATATGCATTCCAATAATCCAGTCTTTGCATTGCTCGGAAGACTACTTTTCCGTAAAGTCGTGCTGATGTATCACTATAAATTTTATCTCACTGAATGCTCTCTTGAAAATATCAGTTTTGTTGAACGCTTAAAAATCGAAATTCGGCATTTGCTCTCCGTTAAACATTTACCTTTAAAATGGAAACTGGAAAGGATTGTACAGTTATTGAAATTAGGTGGACGCTTAGCAGCAACCTACTGTTCTAACGAATTAATGGCTAATACCCATTTCCTAGCATCAAGTACTTATCTTTCTAAAAAAATCCATGTCTTTCCCTATCCTTGTCCTAAAGAATTAAATTCTAATGTAAAAACACTCCAAGACCTTGATAATCCCTTAACGTTTACATTTGCAGGTCGTTTATGTAAAGAAAAAGGTGTAGATATCTTATTGGATGCTGTTAAAAAACTAATTTCTACTCGTTCTGACTTCCGGGTAAATATTATTGGTAGCGGTGGCTTATCAGATACTCTTCGTAAGAAAGCTAGTGAACTGGGTTTAGATGCAAACGTCAAGTTTTTGGGAAGATTACCTGTAGAAGAGACTATTGAATTAATGAGACGCTCAATTGCTGTCGTTGTCCCATCTAGGTGGCAAGAACCAGCTGGTAGAGTCGTTCTTGAAGCTGCTACCGTAGGAACTTCAGTTATTGCAGCGAGAGTTGGAGGTATGCCAGAGTTAGGTGGGGATGAATGCTTATACTTTGAAAAAGAAGATGCTGAAGGATTGTATCAAGCTATGGCTATTTGTCTTAATAATCCTCAAAAGACTTTAGATTCTGGTTTCAAATTACAAGCTAGAATCCAAGATAAGCATTCTATTTCAGGTCATGCTGATAATTTATTAAAGTTATTTCAAACAATCTAATTTAAGGTTATCAAGTAAGTAATAATAGAACATTAATTACGCAAAGTGAAATTGTTATTGCGAGCGGAACGTAGTGCAGCGAAGCAATCCCAATAGGGAGCATCCCAATTATGCAAAAAACCCGCAGACTAGAAGTCTGGGGCTAATAGTACAAAGCCCACCTGCGTGGGCTATTAAAATGCTTGACCCACGCAGGTGGTGAGGCTAGTTTGGGGTGTCTCCCGTCAATTTTTATGTAATAATTTGGTTAGAATATTGTTCGTGGCTGGCAAAGCGTAACGTAGGTATTGCCTGTTCGTAAGAAATAAAAATTACGATTAATATAGACTAAATATAAAAGAATCAGTTTATCAATCTGAAAATCAAAGTATAACTTGATTATAAAGATGGATTACGGTTAGATTCCATTGACTTAACTTAAACTATGGCTGACATTTACTAAGATGCAATCAAAATAATACAGGATAAATTATTATGAGTACTTTAAGTTTACAGATACCTCCCTCACTCAAATTTACGGATGAAGAATTTGAGCAAATTGTCGAATTTAATAAAGAATTACGCTTAGAATTAACTGCTGAAGGGGAATTAATAATTATGTCACCAACTGGGGGAGAAACGGGAAACCGTAATTTTGATTTAATCGGTCAAATATGGTTTTGGAGTCGTAAAAATAAATTAGGAAAAGCTTTTGATTCTTCTACTGGTTTTAAACTACCAAATGGTGCTACTCGTTCCCCAGATGCTTCTTGGATAAAGATTGAAAGATGGGAAGCTTTGACACCAGAACAAAGAAAGAAATATTTACCTTTGTGTCCCGATTTTGCTGTGGAATTAGTATCGGAAAGTGATGACGTGGAAGATACTCGAAAGAAGATGCGAGAGTATATTGAAAATGGTTTGAAGTTGGGTTGGTTGATTAATCCTAAAGATAAGCAGGTTGAAATTTATCGTATTGGAAAGGAAGTTGAGATTTTAGATTCTCCGAAAAGTTTATCTGGGGAAGATGTGTTGGTTGGGTTTAGTTTGGATTTAGAAGTTATTTTTGGATGATTGGAATTTAAGATGCGGGTATTATTGTGTGTGAGGAAGTTTGATTGGTGCGTGACGACATGATTAAATGTATCTCTTCAAAATCATAATTTATCGTAGTCGTCACAGCACCCTACA
>CAKZYM010001067.1 GCA_937884685.1 uncultured Calothrix sp. | reverse complement strand
AACGGCACAGATGCGCCTACGTCTTGTTCACCACCAACTTCAGGAGGAGGTGGGGCTGCTTCTGGCATTGCTGACGTGTGGACTGACCTGTGGTACATAATTGGTTGTGGCATGGAAGCATTATTAACTTTAATTTGAATTATTTCTTTCGACCTTAAACCCAAGCTTGAAAAAACTGCATCGGCTTGTTGTCGAGCGTCTTGAGTTGCTTCTTTTAATGCTTGCTGTCGTGCTTGACTTATTTGTTCCTCAGTAGCTACAAAACTGACACTATTAATTCTTGTTGCACCAGCTTTTATCGCTTCATCTAATAATTTTCCAGCTTGTTCTGTAGGTACCTGAAAACTAACAATATTTGTCGCTTCGTAGCCTTCAATTTTCCGTATATTATCTTTATAACTGTACCTTGGATTAAGTCTAATTCCAGTAGTTTGTAATTTTTCAACATTCCGCGACTTGAGTAATGTCACTACAGCATTTGACTTACGAGCTGCTTCTTGCTGTACGGTGTTAGCTGCTTTTCCCTCAACCTGCACCCCCAAACTGACTTTAGATAGAGTTGTAGGGATTGTTTCTACTCCTCGTCCTGTAACCGTTAATGTTCGTAAAATTTCTTTTTCTTCAGCCCAACTAGGTTGAATAGAAGCAATACCAATTAATAACGCTATGGGTAGAGCTTTCCATAGATTTTTATAGCCTTGAATGGAATCTTGAGATTTATCACTGAATAATTTTATTTGATTCATAGTATTTTGACCTTTAATTAAATCATTATCATCACTATTGTCTCTTAGAGTATTTACTTAATTTGAATGTTCCTGTTGTTTACGTAGCTATAAATCAAAAATAAAAGTCTAGCTCGTACAAAAAAGATTTATTATTTGATTTAATTACAAACTGCGAAGTACGAAATATATGAATTGGTTGTTGAAAACCGAACCTAATGAATATTCCTATACAGATTTGGAAAAAGAAGGTACTACTGTATGGGATGGAGTCAAAAATGGTCTTGCTCTGAAAAATATGCGTGCAATGCTTCGAGGGGAAGAAGTATTCATTTATCATACTGGCAAGGAACGTAGAATTATGGGAATCGCACAAGTCGCAAGCGCTGCATACCCCGACCCCAAATTGAACGAGGTGAAAAGACTAGTTATAGATATACGGGCTGTACGAAAGCTAGCAGAACCAATTACTTTAGCCCAAATAAAGCAAGACGAACAATTTACAGGTTTTGACTTATTACGCTTGCCTAGATTATCAATAGTTCCAGTTTTACCTCAACACTGGCAACGGCTACTAGAGATGACAAAAACAGTAAATGATACTGACTTGTAAGGCAAAATTACTAATTTAATAATTTTCAATCAATAGCTTCCTGACAATTGCTTTAATTTTAATGATGAAAATTATGGCAATTTTCCTGATTGGAGTTGCAATTGTAGGTAAAGTTATCACAGGTTTTAGTATTTCCAATCAACTCCGAGTCAATCTTGGATTGGTGAAGCAGGATTGATGTTTAACAGCATTGGTTTCCCAATGTAATTCTCAGCAGCAGCATCTGAAGGATAGAAATCTGGCATTCTAAGTATTATTCCTTGCTTTCGGCATAGTTTAGCTTCTATTAAGAAGCAGATAAAGAAATGAACTTAGAACCTTCATGGTTGGATTACTTTAGTCAATGTTTAAAGACGGATATAGCAGTATTAGAGGATTAAAATAATAAAAGTAAAATCCTGTCTAAATTTTTGCTTATAACTATCAAGTTGTTTTTAGATAGATAGCTTTACTTTTAGATTGAAAAGTAAAAAATCAAAAAATACCTTTTTAATAAATGTAAATCTAATAGCCTAAAATTGTGAAAAATATAAGTAAAATCTCATTAATTGCTGTGAAATTCAGCATTTTCACCTCAGCAACTAAAAAAATACAATTATAAAATTATTTCGATGAGGAGAGTTTTTTATACCAAAGGAAACTTATATCTGAAAATCTCCGTCAATTTTTACTGTAATTTTTAGGAGTTTTGTTACATATAGACAAACTTAGCACCTGATTATTTGAAAACTGATAATTTTATGGGTGTGCATTAATTACCGCTTCATTTCTCGAATTTCACAAATACCATTTGTCTTTAACATAGTGTTTCTGACTAGCGTTGACTGCAACAGTTAATTCTGGTTATATCGCCGTGGATGTAATTTTTATGCAGTGTATGATACGTAGAATTTTATCGCCATCACGACATACAAGAATTATTTCTCATGCTAGAATTTCTTGCCAATAGCTTCCATCCGCCCTTCTTTTAGAAGTATTTTCTATTGGGGCGTATATTAGTAAAAAATTGTTTGTCTTGGCAAGCACTACTAGTAACATATTTATCTTTTATGAAAATTATCGCGGCTTTGAATAAAAGCAACACCTGAAACCTCTTTACTTATTAACCGCTCTCACAAATGCGACTTAGGAGAAAGCACCTTGAAACTACACTGGTTAATACCTGGGACTTTTTTAACTGTTTCCCTGTTATCGTCGCCTGCGGATGCAGCAAAACTAAAATCTTGGAATTTTGATGCTAATCAAAACAGCCTGGAATTCAATACTGACGCTGCTGTACAGCCAAAGGCTCAATTAATTTTCAATCCGACTCGCGTGGTAATTGATTTACCCGGAGTTAAATTCGGTCGTCCACAGCTTAAAAAACCTGTAGGTGGTGCTATCCGTACTGTCCGTATTGGTCAATTCGACCCCAAAACTACACGCATGGTGGTTGAATTAAGCCCAGGTTATACTTTAGATCCAAATCAAATCAAATTTGAAGGAATAAGCCCCAGTCGTTGGAGAGTAAAATTACCATCACCCCAACTTGAGAATGCACAAGTAGAGGAAAAAGCTATCTACAGTGTGGTGCGAACGGGGAATACTGTACCCAACAATACATCTACATCTAACAGCAATAATCAAACTGTAATCAAAACTGCTCAAGGAACCGCTCAAATAGAAAGAGTACTTCCGACAGGTGATGGCTTTTTCGTTCGTATGAGTGGTGGTAAACCTTCGGGGGTCAAAATCAACCGCAGCGGAAAAGAAATTATCAATGTAGATGTTTCTGGAGCTAGATTATCGCCTAACTTACCGCGAAACGAATTTCCCATGAATCGTTTTGGTGTAAAAGGAGTTGAATTCAAACAATTAAATTCAACAACCGCTCGTATTATTTTACGGGTAAACAAAAATAGCCCAAATTGGCGAGCTTCAGTCAGCAGCTTTGGTGGAGTAGTCTTGCTTCCTAACGGAGCAGTTAGCAGTTCTCCTGTAATAAAGACCAATCCTAATCCACCAGCAAACCCACCAATATCTTCAACACCACCACCCAGGGTATCAGTTAACACATCTTTAGCTGAAATCAAATCTGTAGAGTTGGATAACAATGGTAAAGAATTAGTTGTCAAAGCTAATAAAGCTTTATCTGGAAGTACCAGTGGTTGGGATAGAGCTACTGCAATGTACCGAATTCTAATTCCTAACGCTCGCTTAGCATCGTCTGTTAAAGGCCCAGATTTTAAACCTAACAGTTCGGTGTTGCGGGTACGTATGCGACAGCAAGATGCAAATACTGTTGCTATCTACATTTTGCCCGCATCTCGGGTTAATTTCGGTAGGCTTAACGTTAGAGGAGACAAATTATCGTTATCGTTACAGCGCACCACAGCAGTCAGACCTCCAGTTGTTTTACCTCCGATTCCACAACCAAATCCAGTTGCAGGAAAAAAACCGGCTCCGGTTACTAGAAAACCCAGCCCAACTCCAGTCCGAAAACCTCCTGCTGGAAGAGTAGTAGTTATGATTGACCCCGGACATGGAGGTAAAGACCCCGGTGCTGTAGGAATTGGCGGACTCAAGGAAAAAGATGTAATCTTGCCTATTAGTAAAAAAGTAGCTGAGATATTACGGAAGAATGGAGTAAATGCGGTACTTACTCGTAATAGTGACTTCTTTGTTAGTCTCAAAGGAAGAGTTAATATGGCAGAAAGACGCAATGCGGACTTATTTGTCAGCATCCATGCGAATTCTATGGGTTTAAGTCGTCCCGATATTAACGGTTTGGAAGTCTACTATTATAACAGCGGTAAAAGACTTGCCGATACGGTGCGTAAAGGCATTACTCGAAAAGTCAAAATTAGAGACAGAGGAATACGACGAGCTAGATTTTACGTACTCCGCAAAACTTCTATGCCAGCAATTTTAGTTGAAACTGGCTATGTAACCGGTAGAGAAGATGCTGTTAAATTAAAGCAAGGTTGGTTCCGAAATCAAATGGCAGAAGGTATCGCAGATGGTATTCTTAGGTACTTAAAACGTAAGTAAAAATATATAAATAGAATTTTGATAATGAGGAAAATTGGGTAAATTTACTCATTATAAATTGTCATCCTAAATCAAAAAGAGCGGTTATTATGGGGGAATTCTTGGCTCACTTGCGAGCAAGAATTCCCCCATTTTAATTTGCCTGCCTATCTGCTATCGGGGCTGGCAAATACTTACCTATCTTTAATGAATATTGTAGATTTTGATAAATTTATTCCCGCGCTACTCTAAGCAACTATCATCACCAAAATTGAATCTATTAGTTTTTTATTTTCCTGCATTTATAATCCCATATTTTATGCTTTAGCTCAAGCAAAAAGATAATTTCGTTGGATAATTTTTTTTTGAGATATGACAATTAATCCGCTCTAGAAGATTCCTATGAGTAAACAAGAGCGTAAAAATCTTTATGACTGATTAAACAGGCTTGATTAATTTAGATTGAATCGATTTGTCTTAATACAAGAGGTAATCAAAATTGAAACGTTAAAACTAAGGAATTATAGGAATCGTGTAAAATTTCAGTTCAATCGGCTTTTGATTTTATAGAAGGCTCATTCCCCTTTAATAGTCTTGAAATATCAAACTTGAATATCTCCAAAGTTATTGCTAGCTAGCAATATTATTTTTTGTAAATTGGGGAACATTTTCTTTGCAAAATACAATCAACACCCTGCTGTCCTAATAAGCAAGTTATGAAACTAAACCCAATTGAGGACTAAAGTCAAGCTAAGCTAGAACTACTTTCACACAAATTAATTGATTAAAATTCAGATATGAAAGCTTTATTACTTCGTGAAGGCATAACTGAATTTTTTAGTAACACTGCTGCCATATTTGAATTACACGTCATTAGTAGAAAATTGGATTTCACCGCTCAATTTAACTTCAACTTATCCGGATATTGGTATAATCAAATGCTAATAATCGGCAGAATGATGTCCTTGACGCAGATTCTTATCTTTGCTTCATGCTAAGGTTAATGCGATTAACAACCTATGAATTCAATCTCAATTATTCGCTGTTCTTGCTTGTAGTATCAGTGTTCAAAAATTGATAGTGGCTCAAAGCAGCCGTTAAACTTTCAAGCATGAAGCCTAACACTTTTAGACATAAATAGTTATCAATAAAATACCGATTAGGAGAAAACGCTGTGAAAATAAACTGGTTAGTATCTGGTACTACAACATTGGCTGTACTAATGCTATCGTCGCCCGCTCACGGCGCGAAACTATCTTCCTGGCGTTTTAATGCCAATCAAAATCAGTTAGAATTTCAAACCGATGGTCCAGTTCAACCCCAAGCGCAACTAATTTTTAATCCGACTCGTTTAGTAATTGACTTACCAGGAACGACATTTGGAAGACCTCAAGTAACCCAACCCATTAGCGGTAAAGGGATTCTTTCTCTTCGCGTCGGACAGTTTAAACCACAAACTGCTCGTATAGTTGTCGAAATGCAGAGGGGATATACTCTTGACCCCGCTCAAATCAAATTTGTTGGTATAACTCCCAGCAAGTGGACTGTACAGCTACCTCCACCAAAAACTGAAACAAGCGCTGTTTCTCCTAATAGTCCCACCAGAAATTTCTTAAGCGTTGTTAGACCAAAATCTAATAATGTTTCTAATAATGCTCCTTTACCAAGAACAATAGCTGCTAGCACTTCAAATGCAGCCACCAAAATTGAAAGTTTCCGAGTTACCGGAGACGGATTTTTCATGCGTACCAGCGGACGGAAGCCTAAAATAAAAGTTAATCGCAGTCGCGATCGCAAAGAAATTAATGTAGATATTTTAGATGCAGCTTTAGGCAATTCTGTGCAACGGGAGATATCAGTTAACAAGCATGATGTTAATCGGATTCAATTTAACCAAGTGAATGGTAATCTTCGGATGACTTTACAGGTGGATAAAGACAGTCCCGATTGGCGAGCTGCAACCAGCGGCCGCAATGGTTTAATAGTACTGCCCAATCGTTTAGGCAGCAGGTTATCTAGAAATAGTAGTTCTAATAACTCTAGTAGAGATGATTCAAGCGACACAAGTCAATCGAACTCTTTTCCCGTTCCACCAATCCCAGCTACAAGAAGTGAAGTAGCAACAATACAATCTGTAGAATTATCACGTACAGGTACTCAATTATTAATTAGAGGAAATCAAAATCTTCAAGCAAATGGTGGCTGGGATAGAAAAACCGGTTTATATCGCATCACCGTAAATAATGCTAAGTTGGCTCCAAAAGTTAGAGGTCCTAGATTAAACTCCACTAGTCCTGTTTTACGAGTCAGATTGCAACAAATTGAGGACGATAAAGTTGCAATTTTTGTCCAACCTGCTTCTAGAGTGCAAATTGGCGAACTAAATCAACTTAGCCCCAAACTCTTATCCTTAGTATTACAGCGTTCTCGTGCAATTTTACCTCCAACTAATTCCAGAGGTTTACCTCCCATAAATCGACCGATTCCCAGACCTACAACACGTCCTCCGATTATGACTATTCCGCGTAGAACATCACCAGGTATACCACCCTCGCGAGTTCCTAACGGTAGAGTTTCAGTAATTATTGACCCCGGACATGGTGGTAAAGATCCTGGTGCAATTGGTATCGGTGGCTTGAGAGAAAAAGACGTTATTTTACCTATCAGCATCAGAGTTGCTCAAATCTTACAGCAAAACGGAGTGCAAGCAATACTTACTCGCAATTCTGATTTTTTCGTCAGCCTCAAAGGACGAGTAGACATGGCTGAAAGAAGAAATGCCGATTTATTTGTCAGCATTCATGCAAATTCCGTAGGTTTAAGTCGTCCAGATGTCAGCGGTTTAGAAGTTTACTATTACAGTAGCGGTCTTAATCTCGCTCGCAGTGTTCGTAGCGGTATATTAAATTCTGTACGTGTTAAAGACCGAGGAGTACGAAGAGCCTGATTTTATGTATTGAGAAAAACTTCTATGCCTGCAATTCTTGTAGAAACAGGTTATGTAACTGGACGTGAAGATGCTCCAAAATTAGCTTCTCCCCAGTATAGAGAAGAAATGGCTCAAGGAATTGCAAATGGAATTCTCAGCTACATCAGAAGAAGATAAACTGATTCCTAATCTTGAATCAAAATTGGGATATTTTTTTAACCAAGAAAGAGTACAGACTTGATAAAAACATAATTATAATAGCGGTGTCGTAGTATATTTACTGAAATACCGCTATTTTTTATAGATTTTTAAGCATAATATATAAATAAAATATATTCTAAAACTTTTAATCATTCTTATGTAAGTAATGGTATTAAGGAATACCTACATTTAAGTAAGAAATATAGTAAAAATTTCAGGAGCGGGAAAGTTAGGATGTAAAATTCTCTTTCATGTCGGATTTAGTATTTCAAAGTTTGAAGTTTTTTCTAAATCCTTTGTCCCAAATTCAAAAACTATTATCAAAATCTGCTTGTGTTTTCATCTTCTATCTTTGAAGGCAATCTTTACCATTTATCCGAAAAAGAACCCCAACGCGCTCCTATAGGCGTTTTTGATAGTGGTGTTGGTGGTTTAACAGTATTACGGCAAGTTTACGAACAACTTCCCAATGAATCAATAATTTACTTTGGTGATACAGCCAGACTACCTTACGGTATTCGTTCTCAAGAAGAAATTATCCAGTTTACTCGTGAAATTATCTTCTGGATGGAAAACCAAGGCGTAAAAATGGTCATTATGGCTTGTAGTACCAGTTCTGCTTTAGCATTACAAACGGTACGTTCTGAATTTAAAGTACCTATATTGGGTCTTATCCTACCAGGTGCTGTTTCAGCGGTGAAAGCTGGTAAGCGTATTGGAGTAATTGCGACACCAGCAACAGCTAAAAGCAATGCGTATAAATTGGCTATCCAAGAAATTAATAGTAACGCTCAAGTTTGGCAAGTTGGTTGTCCAGAGTTTGTTCCTCTTATCGAACAAAACCGTATTGATGATCCTTACACCAAGGAAGTAGCACTTTCTTATCTCGAACCTTTACTAGAAAAGGACATTGATACTTTAGTCTACGGATGTACTCACTATCCTCATTTAGCAACATTACTGCGTTCTCTACTGGGTGAATCAGTAGAATTAGTAGATCCAGGAAAAAGTGTTGTTGAAGCTTGTAATCAGGAATTAGAACTGTTGGGCTTAAAAAATACTTTTCCACCAGTACCAACTCGGTTTGCTGTCAGCGGGAGTTCACAACAGTTTGCTCAATCTTCGGTGCAGTGGCTGGGTTGTACTCCAATGGTTGAATCGGTAAATTTGGAGCATTTAAACTCTAAGCACTTTCGTCTCTGTTAGTGGTGGCTGTAGGAGCTATTAAATACAAAACAGCACGCTGTATTATTGTAATATAGCGTGCTGTTTGATAAATTTAATCAGAAATATGCCTACGAACGCTGCAATTTTATAATGCATGCATCTAATTTTCATTCAGCAGTATTTATCGACATATCAGAAGAATAATCTCCTATATTTTGCGATGATGCTGCTGTTACAGCAGTTTTATTAATTAATTTCTTCGCAATTGCTAAGAATACATATACAGCAAACAAATAACCAGAAGCTAGAACGAATATCATCATAAGTATACTTCCCCCGACAAGTTTTATTTTCAGTTAGATTTTTTACAGCAAAGATTAGGCATCATCTCAACACAAAGATTCAAGCTATACAGAATATTCCTACAGCTTTTCTATGAAAAGATTTCGATAGAGTATTAATACTCTTCGATTTATTTATACGTAATTAGTTTCTGAAGGCTATGCCAGCAAGAATAAATTATTCTCCCTATGCAATCTACCTAGCCTGTATTACAACTGCATTATGAGCGTGCTTCTTCTTTCTATACTCGAACTTAACCCTGGATTCTCTATTAAGAGTCCTCAAGATGAGCCAATATATACCTTTCAGATAGCACGTAGCTATTAAAGGGAACCTTATCCGTAGATTCTCCAACGAATAATCCCCTCGGTTTCACCTTCGACTTATTTAAACCCACTGTCATCAGTAAAGTAGAAACGCTAATAAATGACGAATTACTTTTTCTGAGTGAATATTTTAAGTATTTGAAATCCCTATATATAACAGTAACATAAGAACTCTAACTTTTGAGGTATTTTACGGCTTAATTTTAAATTTTTGAGATATTATTATCTGTTTACTTATTCTCCCCATGTCCGGATAGTGTTATTGGTCATGAATGAAAAATAAGTGCATTTTTCGTTCTGTTATCAAAGATACTCGTAGCTATACAGTAAAATGTTAAATTTTTCTTAATAAGAGTTTTTATCTTTAAAATCATTCATGTGCAAATAATTTAATCGCACAAGCGGTTGGCACATCTGTATAGTATTTGTACGTAAGTGATACCTGTATAATTTATATGTAAATTTAAGTAAAGAATTTTAACTCGTCCTAAAGGCATAACATTTTCCGGCTCGATAGAAGAATGTTTAGTTATTGCTTATCCGAGCAATAAGGTATTTAAAGTTTTGGATTATCCGACACAAGCATATTTATTCATAAAGAAAAATGAACAATTCCCTCAAAGTATCCCTAGTTCAATAAGCATTCATTAGAATCAATACTTGGGTAGTAATGACTCTCAAATACCCGTTTGGGATAGACTTTGAGCGAAATAAAAAATTTAGCTGACCGCTGTTTTGACAACAACATTTAGAGAAAGCTTTGAGAAAAGGCACAGGGTTATCTTAAAATGAGTATAGGATATGTAAACTTTCGTAACCAAAGTCAGAGTCCGCCCATTCATGACCCCAGCCACCTCCTTGTTTTCCCCCGTGGAAGCAGACCTGCATATATTGGCAGATAACCTCAAAAAGTTAGTTGGTAACGACCACCCCATCCTCAGTCTCGCAGCAGAACATCTCTTCGGGGCTGGAGGAAAGCGTATTAGACCTGCAATTGTCTTACTCGTATCAAGAGCAACAATGTTGCAAGATGATATTACCCCCCGTCACCGACGCTTAGCTGAAATTACAGAAATGATTCATACAGCTTCTTTAGTCCATGATGATGTAGTGGATGAATCAGAAACAAGACGCGGGGTAGATACAGTTCATAGTTTGTTTGGTAATCGAGTAGCAGTATTAGCTGGAGACTTTTTGTTTGCTCAAGCTTCTTGGTATTTAGCCAATCTAGATAATTTAGATGTAGTGAAATTGCTTTCACAAGTAATTATGGATTTGGCTACTGGGGAGATTCTACAAGGGGTGAATCGTTTTGAAGTCGATATTTCGATGGATACTTACCTCCAGAAAACTTATTACAAAACTGCGACATTATTTGCAAATAGTTCCAAAGCTGCTGGAGTACTTAGCGAAGTATCTGAAGAAACAGCCGAAACTTTGTACGAATATGGACGTAATCTTGGATTAGCCTTCCAAATAGTTGATGATATTTTTGATTTCACCAGTTCTGCGGATGCATTAGGAAAACCTGCTGGTTCAGACCTTAAAGACGGTCATCTTACAGCACCTGTAATATATGCTTTAGAAGAAAAGCCAGAACTGAAAACGCTGATTCAACAAGAATTTGAGGAATCTGGAGATTTAGAGAAAGCTCTTGCCTTGATAGAAGATACTAAATGTTTTGAACGCTCTCGTGATTTAGCCGCTCACCATGCCAAGCTTGCAGTAGAACATATCGGACAATTGCCATCTTCTCCAACTCGTCAGACTTTGATTGATATGGCTGATTATGTACTGAGCCGCCTTAACTAGAAATTGTAGAATATTTTTTTTATATTTTTTGGACGGGGGAAATTAGTAATAAAAATTGTTAATTTTTCATTCATCCCGTTTTCTAGTTTTAGGGGATGAATGAAATATAGTATTTTCCTTTTGTAATAAATCCTTAACTTATAGGTTCTACCTCAAACCATATTTCTGTCAATTGAAAGGTATATGTTTTAACTATAATAATTTTCTACTTTTTAATTATTTAAGCAATATCTGGTGGGATGTCAGAACTGCGGCGATTTTGTTGTAGCGAGCTTTCAATAATACTTTGAATCAGCGAACGCTTAATTTCCACAGCATTAGCTGTAGTGCCAGGAGTATCAAAAAAAATTATACTATCTACGGGTTGTAGTGCTACCATCTGGAACAAAATTTCTATAACTCCAATTGGTGCAGCTATCATTTGAGGGTCAAACCCAACACCAGAGGTAGTACTGACATCTTGTAACGTAGGATAAGCGTATATTACTCGTTTTTGTAATTGCCGGTCTTTACGATTGCTTAATGTTGTTAAAACCCATTCACCATCTTGGTTTCGGAGTATATAGTATTGAGTAAAATGTAATTTGCGAGCAATTTGGATTAGTTCAGTTGCAATTGCCGCAACCAGTTGAGGTGTAATACCATCTTGGGGTGCATTGTCAATCAAAGATTGAATTTGTACTTGTAAATCCATAATTAACTTTTATTAGTTCGTGGCCATTAGTTATAACTTCTGTCAACGACTCCCAGCTTTAAGCCGGGAGCTTCCAGACTTGTTCTGTAAGCTCTAGTTGGACTCAGCACCCGCTATGGGTACTACGTTTAGAGTAAGAGTTAAAGTTCATACTCTTGTTATGCTTAGCCCCTTCGGGGTTCAGCAGTTGTTCATGGGGGAAACACACCACTTCTCTCAACGCGGGGAACCCGCGCACGAAAGTGGCTACCCAAAACCACACTGCTTCACAGTTTACTGCTCTATAACCGGGTGCTTAAACAGGTCTATGGTTAAGCGAGTACTGCTCGAATAGTTACCGACTCTAAACACTGTCGTTAGCGAGGCGTGTCCGAAAGGATATGGCTAACTTTACCATTGTTGTGTGTGGGCATTCACGCGAAGCGTGAGTACGATTGCCCCGAAGGAAATGCGTCACTGTACTTAAAAGTACCGAGAGAGTCGCTTTCCTCTTCCACATCGAATGTGGGAGTTTCCAGCTTCTCACATTTTTTATGAAATGCGATTTAATTTCCCTTAAGTCCTGGGAATAATAAATTCAGTCATATTGAGGGCAGCAGGATAATAGCTATTCCGTCGGCTGCGTTTTGACGCAATCGGCGAATCAACTGGCAGTCCCACAAAATACAGGTTGCACACGTTTGTATGTTAAGGTCTTTTAAACAACTAGACTATGAAATCAGCCGCGACCACAACTATTCAGGGAGAAAAGTCTATCGGCGTGGAGGCGATATTTCAACTCCTATTCGGAGAACTTAAATCTTCAACCAAAGCTTCGGAGTCCAATTGCCATGAAGTGGCAACACGTATTGCTGCCGAAGTCATGCGGATTTGCCAAGAAAGCAAACGTATCCAAGCTTCCGGAGACATCAAAAGTTCGGCAATCGCTCTAGCTCGACATCGGCTATCTCAGTGTATGAGATATTACCAATTTGGTTCAAATCGGGGTCGGATAGAGCTACACAGCACTTTAAGCGCAATTATTTATCGTTACATTAATCCGCCAAATAGACAACTGAGTTATCAAGGCAGGTTAAGTGTAATTGAAGATTTTTTGCAAAATTTTTATTTGGAAGCATTAAATGCTTGCCGACGAGAAAATAAGCTTGAGCCGACATATCGTCCCCAAACTCTTCTGGAATTAGCCGAGTACATGGCGTTTACCGAACGCTATGCAAAAAGACGTATTCCTTTACCAGGACGACAGCAGCAATTAATTATTTTGCGGGCACAAACTTTTTCTCAACAGCAACCTCCAGAAACCTGTGTTGATATTGAAAAAGCCGCAGAAGGTAGTAGCAATGATGGAGATGGCTCTTGGGAAGATCCAGCCGTACAGCAGTTAAGGTCGGCAATGGCATCTCAACCAGAACCAGAACCAACCGAAGAAACGCTGCGTTCTGTAGTCATTAATGAATTAATGAGTTATCTGGAGGAACGACAGCAAGGGGATTGCGCCGATTATTTTGCCCTGCGCTTAAAAGACTTATCCGCTCAAGAAATTGAGTCGATTTTAGGTTTAACTCCCCGTCAAAGAGATTATTTGCAGCAGCGTTTCAAATATCATCTGATTCGGTTTGCCTTATTACATCGTTGGGAACTGGTTCATGAATGGTTGGAAGCAGACTTGCATACCAATTTAGGTTTGACCGAGTACCAATGGCAAGTTTATACAGAAAAACTTGACGATAAACAACGTTGTTTATTAGAACTGAAACAACAAGGTCAAGTGGATGAAAAGATTGCCAAGACCTTGGGACTATCTATGGCGCAATTGCAAAAAAGGTGGTTTAAAATTCTCGAACAAGCTTGGGATATTCGTAACTCTTTTATGTCCGGATCTAGTGCATCTACTCATGAATAGTGACACAGAATCCTTGCAAAACCAATTACTCGCTTGGTTGTTAGCAGAAGATGCTACAACCGAGGAGGATTTTTTGGTCGAAAGCAAGGAAATTAACGGGGCTAATTCAAATTCTGCAAACACCGCTTCTACAAGCGGTGCTTCTGAGTCGGAAGATAAGCTCTATCCTTTTCAATTGGGAGAAATTCCTGCCGTGCAAACACGTTTCCAAGCCGTTCTTAAACGTCGCTTACAAAATCAAGTTCAAGATAATCCTCCCTTGTTTCCTTGGGAAACACAATTAGTTGATTATCCTGATTATATTGACAACTCTTCTATGTCTTGGGTTCCTGCCTGGGTTTGGGCAGCACAACAATCCAAATTGAGCTTGCCAATGTCTATGCCAGAAAAAGTTTTTCAACAATTGTTGACAAGGTGTCAAGAATTACTCACTTTTCCCGTACCATTGGGAGCAAAACTGGTTGGGGCTGTAGAGAGTTTATTCCCTAACGAGCCGCAAGCACTCAATGATTTAGCGGGAATGGTCTTAAGAAGTCCATACCGTTCTGCCGATACTTTAGAAAAAAGCAAAACGGTAGAAGGCAGTTTCTCAGACTTACAGCCACGTCAACAAATGGCATTGTCATTGTTAGCTGCCAAACAGTTACTAGAAAACCTCACTTTAACTGTTGATGCAACACAAGAAGTTGTAGAGAAGCAGTGGCTAACCGATGTCGGTAACGTAACTCTGAGAGTTAAATATAATCAAGCTGCCGAGAAACTTTATTGTGAAGCTCAATTACCCCTAAAAGGTAGTCTGAAGCTTGGAAAAGGTGTATGCTGCGTATTCGCAGAATCATCCGAGTCCGGAATTGTAAGTTTAGAGTTGAACTCGGTTCAACTAGGAACAACTTATACATTAGCAGTTGAGTTAGAAAATATGGATACTCAACCACTAACGTTTGCTATTGTTCCGACAAATTCGTCAGAATATTAGTACTTTTTTTCTGTCAGTGCTTAGTATTTAACGTACTTTTGTCAGACTGTTAAAAACGGTGAATCAAAGAAAGGTTTAGGGGTAGTAGTGAAACTGAACCTTTATTTAACAAATGAATAGCCCCGAGCTTTTAGTGCAGTTGTTAATACATACGCATAAATTGTTAGAAATAGAAATTAATTTTCCGTTTGACAGTTTAATACGTATGAATTAAAAACGAACAAAGCGGGGTAATTAAAATGACGGATTTTTTTTTGAATGAATAGGTTCAGCGGGCGTCTACATATAGGGTACTGGCGGCAAAAAATTCAGTCATCGCCGCCAATGGAAGTAGAAGATTCAATTACTTTAAGGGTGCTAGTTAGCGCTTTGGTAATTATAGGAATTGTGGCTACAGATGTAGCCGCAGAAACAACCCATAGTTTTTGGGCAGTTCCTTTAAGTCTGGTGGGCGGTGCTTGGGGTTATTACCGTCGTCACCACAAGAATGTAGCTATTAAATTCTGCATCGCTATCGGAATGTTATTAGCACTGGGTGCTTTTTTCGGGCGATTAATGGGTGAATTGAATGATACCCGATTGTTATTAGCAGAATTACTGATTCAACTTCAGGTGCTGCATAGCTTTGATATGCCCCGAAGAAAAGATTTGGGGTATTCAATTGTTATCGGCATAATTTTACTAGGTGTAGCCGCAACACTGAGTCAAACTTTAGCTTTTGCTCCAGTGTTGCTGCTATTTTTAGCTATTGCTTTACCAACTTTAGTATTAGACTATCGTTCGCGATTGGGTTTAGAACCATTAAAGGTTAAACCACAACAAAAATCACAAAAGAAAGATAATTCTGCTTTTAACTTAAAATTCTTATTTATCAATTTTTCAGTAATACTAGCTATAGGATTAGCGATTTTCGCAGTTTTACCAAGGGTTCCCGGTTACGGATTGCGGACATTTCCCGTTAGTTCTCCTATTGACGTAAAAGGTGATTTTACCGGACGTAAAATTCTAAATCCTGGTTATGTACGTTCTGGTGATAATAACGGTGAAGGCGGTAGTAATGGTGACGGAACTTCTCAACAGGGAAATGGCGATCGCCAAAAAGTTGATGATAGCTTTTACTACGGATTCAATACCAAAATTAACCAGACTTTGGGCGGAGAAATGAAACCCAAAGTGGTGATGCGGGTACGCTCTCAAGCAGAAGGTTTCTGGAGAGTTTTAGCATTTGACCGTTACACGGGAAAGGGATGGGAAATTTCTCGTAATGATAAAGTAAAGCGTCTCAAACGTCCGCCTTTTTCTTATCAAACTTTTCTTGAACGTCCTTTAATTATCGGTAAAACAAAGGAAGTAGTACAGACATATACCGTAGTGTCGGAATTGCCTAACTTAATTCCAGCAATGGCATATCCGAAAGAAATTTATTTTCCCACACCAATAATAGCGGTGGATACAGAAGGTGGCTTGCGAGCGCCGGTTAGTTTATCCGAAGGTCTTACTTATACAGTACTTTCCGAAGTTCCCTATCGAAATCGCACTTTGTTAGGGAAAACCGGAAGTAAGTATCCCAAAAGTATTACAAATTATTACTTACAGGTTCCTCCAGAAATTAACGACAAAGTTAAGCAGCTTACCGAAACAATTCTGGATGATTACAACCGTCAAAAAGTGGGGAAAACAGAGAAAAATCTTTCATCACCTTATGAAAAAGCCCTCTACATAGCTCAATATTTAAAACAAAACTACACGGTACCGCAAAATCCTTTTGAAATACCGGTATTAAATGATGATGATGATTTGGTAGAAGCTTTCTTGTTTAAAAACAAAGGAGGACTACCCGACCAGTTTTCTACCGTATTAACGGTGATGTTGCGCTCTATCGGTATTCCATCGCGGCTAGTAGCTGGTTTTTCTCCAGGAGATTTTAATCCATTTACAGGGATGTACGTAGTTCGCAATACAGATGCTTACGCAATGACAGAAGTTTACTTCCCTAAATATGGTTGGTTTGCTTTCGACCCCATACCCAATCATCCTTTAATTCCTCCATCAATAGAAGAAACTCAGACTTTTACTGTTTTAAAACAATTTTGGAATTGGATTGCAGGTTGGCTTCCTTCTCCAGTCACAGGTTTTCTCAACGGTGTATTTGGAAAAATATTCGCTGCTATTTTAAAACTTGTATCGTGGTTTATCTCTTTATTCTCCCGAGGTATTTTCGGGATAATCAGCGGATTAACCTTATTGACAGCAGTTTCTTTATTCAGCTGGTTAGGTTGGGATAAATGGCGAAAATGGCGCTATCAACTATTTTTGAATAAATTGCAGCCCATGGAAAAACTTTATCAACAAATGCTTCAGTGGGCTACGCAAAAAGGTTTACATAAGCATCCAGCCCAAACACCTTTAGAATATGCTCGGGTTTCTAACATGCATTACCCACCAGAAACCGCTGAAGTCATAGAAGAGATTTCTCAAGCTTATGTGGGTTGGCGTTATGGGGGTAACACCCCTGATATGAGCAATTTACGTCAAAAATGGCAGCAGATAAGAAATACTTCAGTAAATTAAGTTTATGTTTGTAATTTCTAATATTTGCTGATATTAGTTGGCTTAAATAGGTTTTGAAATATTTTGAAAATTCACGAAAATCTGATATTACAGGCTTCTAGCCTGTATTTTTTATGGGTAGAATTTCTACAGCACATAAACAGTATTTGAAGCATTTGATTTACCTCAATAACTTGCTTAGCTTTTTATGGCGGTTCAATATTGAGCTAGATAAGCAAATGAGACCTTACCTCAAGTTAAGGTGACTTTGAATAATAGGTGTAAAAATAGAATTTAATACTTATACTAACCGCTCAAATCCCTCAGAATTGATTACAAGGCTTAAAGGTTGCTGCTGTTGATGATTTTTTTGAGATAAATAATTTTGGATTTATTCTCTTAGATTGAACTCGACCAAAATAATGATGTTAAAAGATTGATTTGTGAAATCTAACGTCTTGCATCATTCTCAAAAAGACCAAAGAAGCTGGGAATAGTGCCACTGCTGTAAGATATGAATAAAATCACACTTTAGCGCCACAGTAATCAGCTGCCTTTTGCTATATAAATAAGCTGTTCTTGGAAGTATATTATTTATAACCTTCAATTTTGGTGTTCCTAGTATCCATTAATTCTTGCTACTTGTACTTAGCGATTAGCCAATCATAGATAGATACTCTAGCTAAAACAAATATATATAATAATTTTTTCTTGTCAGCATTAGGAACATTGATTGCTGAAAATAACTAAATATTCATTTGTAGAGATTCTAAATAACAAAACATTATTATTAATTTACGTAAACTGCCGTCATCGAAGCATTTAAATCCATGAAGGCAGCTATCTCTAAGAATTAGAAAGTGAATAGGGGTAGTGAAACTGGATATTCATCCCTATAAAATCTAGACTTCAAATTTTATGGGGATAAACATGATACCTTGTTTTTATATTTTTTTGTCTATATCTTAAGGAGTATTTTAAATAAGGAAGTACAATAAATTATGAATAAAGCTAGTTTGTAAATAAAAACGAAAGCAATTACTAACTAAGCGCGTTGTTAGTGCTATTTTTTGAAGATAACATGGGAAATAGTTGCTTTTAAGGGCATGATTAATCGTGTCTAATCCTCACACATATTACATAGCAGTTTTCTTATGGACATTCAGTTAATCAACATCGGTTTCGGCAATATTGTTTCTGCCAACCGAGTAGTTGCGATTGTCAGTCCAGAATCAGCCCCAATCAAGCGAATCATTACCGATGCGCGAGATAGAGGTCAGCTGATTGATGCAACTTACGGTCGTCGGACAAGGGCTGTAATTATTACTGATTCTAGTCACGTTATTCTTTCGGCTATCCAGCCGGAAACGGTAGCAAATCGTTTCGTTATTTCCCGCGAGCATCATGTTGTAGATAATTAAAAGGGGTGTAAGTAAAAATTGATTATTTATAGGGGCAGGCTGCAAAACAATTTATTTGTGTTCCAGTAAAGCGGAATAACTAAGCCTCCCCTTGCAGAATACTGCACCCGCAAGGGAAGTTCATATCTCTAACGAGAAGAATGTATACATTTTTCTGTAACATGTGAGTTAAGCGATTGAAAAAGTCGTTCATGTTACAAGCCCGGTTAGGCAATAGTCGTTTGGCAAACCAACAAATGACTACTGACTAATGAATAATGTATATAAATGGATTCACAGGGAAAGCGGATGATGCAAGTGTTATCGACTAAGAGTGGTGCTACTACTATAAAATTACTGTCTCCGGGGAAACTCATTGTTTTAACAGGCCCTAGTGGTGTCGGAAAAGGCACTTTAATGCGATTACTTCTTTCGCGTCATCCCGAACTCAATTACTCGATATCTGCCACTACCCGTCCTCCTCGTCCGGGGGAAGTGGACGGCAAAGACTACTATTTCATTAGCCGTGATAAATTCCAGCGGTTGATTGAGAAAGGTGAATTTTTGGAATGGGCGGAATTTGCCGGTAATTTATACGGTACTTCTCGCAAGCCAGTGATTGACTTAATGAAGTCTGGGAAGTCGGTGTTACTAGAAATTGAGTTGGAAGGGGCACGACAAATCCGTGCGGCATTTCCCGAACTGTTGAGTATTTTTATACTTCCACCCACTTTTAATGAACTAGAGAAACGGATACGCGGTAGAAAGAAAGATTCTGAAGATGCAATATTGCGTCGTTTAAAGCGTGCCAAGGAAGAAATTGATTCTGCTTCTGAATTTGACCTTCAAATTGTGAATGACGACTTAGAAACCGCTATTCATGACATTGAAGTGGCAATGTTTTCGGATCGGGAATTATTTTGATGAATCGCTTCGACGTGCTTGTTACCAAATAGTTACAAGTAAAGGACACGAACTAAGACCCCATTAGTCTTTGTTTGTGTCCTTTTGTCTTTATTATCAGTGACACCTAGTTTTAAACCAGGCTATTCTATAATCCAATATCAACCAAATAGACCTTGAATAAATCCTAGATTGCTGGTTACAAAGTAGGCTGTTACCCCACCACCAATACCACCAATTAGAAAAGCACTAGCAAAGTTATTCCAACCTTCGGTAGTGTTAAAAGCACTAGGGGGATTTGGAACAGTAACAGTAGCAACTGGTTTATATGGGTTGCTATTTGCGTACATAGATAGACAAGCAGTGAGAATCACTACCAAGCCAATAGTGGAAAGCAAACCAGCTAGATTACCACTAGGAGCATTACGCAGCGGCCCCAATTTAGCAAATGGGCCAAACAACAAGTAACCGTGAGCCATACCAACTTCTAATCCTCTTCTGAAAGGAGTTAAATCGGCACGATAAGCTGGTAAGTTTCTGATAAACCATTTAGTTAGGGCTGAAGAATTAATTGGTGTTTCTAGGTTGCCTAACTGCGGATTTCCTTCTGCGGCAAAAACTACTTCCTGATTTCTAGGGTCGCTAGAATTACTTTTTGATGAATCTGCCTTTTGGGCCATATTCGACATATTTTATTTTTACCTCTCAATAAGTAAATATTTTTCTCCATATTAATAATTGTATCTGGAGGAATTTTTTAACAGTGTTTTTTAGAAAAATTAATAATTAAATTAACAATTAAATCAATAAATAATAACAAACAATAAATATAAAACTCGCTCTTACCTGCTGAAGGTGAAAGCGAGTTTTATCACAAATTTTTCCCGCAAAATAGGGGTTTATTCAGAGCTATGAGTATCTAATAACTCTTAACTCTAGAAAACTATTTTGTATATCCAAGCTACGGTAGTGGATGGAACAATAGGTCGGGAAAAATGTAGTTGAATCCAATCAACAAAACTGCAGTAAATATCAGTATCGCGAACAGTAAAACTGGTGCTAGGGAAAGATATTTCAAAAAACTACTTTGCTGCATGAATTATTACTCCCAAATAGTAAAAAGCTGGTTAATCGATTTTAGATGAGTAGATTTAAGCATCTGTAAACTTAGGAAGAATAATTTCAAAGACAGCTAATAAATCAACTCTATAATTAGCCAATTAGCTAACTAACAATAATCAATTATTAGCTTGTCTTCTTATAGCCAGAATTGCTATTAAATATCCTCCTAACTAACAATTGCTACTAGCGCGGAGAAATTGGAATTTCATCATCCTTTGCAGTCAATTCACCCGAAAGCAGTTCTTTGACTGCTGCAGCTGGCCAAGCAAATCCAGAAAGCATTAGTGGTAATGCTGTAGGTACATCAATGATTAATTCTTTCATTTCAGCATCTTTTTCTCCCCTAACTGATATCAGGTAAGCACGTCCTACCCAACCAATCCAGCCAGCGATATATAGAAACAGAATGCCAGGAATTAGGAAATCACCAGCACGGCTTAAACGGCCATCAACAATCAAATGAGGCAGACCTTCTGGTCCACACAAAGCTTGAGAATAACGTGCAAAACGTTTTTCTCCTGATTTGGGGTCGGGAGTAGTGTTGCGGGCGGCCGCAGCACGTTGTTGAAAGGCAGCAGATTCGCTGCATGGTACTAGGTCAGCACCGAGAGAAAAAGCTGGTGGGGCGAAGTTAAACGCCAAACAAACAGCTAAAATTAGAGCAAACAAGCGTCGCATGAAATTGTTTCCTTTTATTACGAAACAAAAATTTTTTGTACAAAACGAAGCGGCTTGTACAAATTTAAATTTGTCTAACTAAGAAGCGATCATACTCTTGATACGTAAACTGAGTAAAGTTGAAGTAAATAAAAGTTAAAGCTTCTACATCAAAATTTTTATTCAAATCACCAACTTTGATAAATGGCAACTGTTTTAGCTATAGAAACTAGCTGTGATGAAACTGCCGTAGCAATTGTTAACAATCGTCAAGTTTTTAGTAACATTGTTGCTTCGCAAATTGCAGTACATAAAAATTATGGTGGGGTAGTACCAGAAGTTGCTTCTCGCATGCATCTAGAGACGATAAACGAAAGTGTAGCCCTTGCTTTAGAACAAGCACAGTTAGATTGGAGCGAAATCGACGGTGTGGCTGCAACTTGTGCCCCTGGATTGGTTGGGGCATTGCTAGTGGGATTAACTGCGGCGAAAACTCTGTGTATGGTACATTCCTTGCCATTTTTAGGAGTCCATCACCTCGAAGGTCACATTTATGCGAATTATTTAACCGAACCAACTCTTAAGACTCCATTTTTAAGTTTATTGGTTTCAGGAGGTCATACAAGCTTGATTCACGTTAAAGATTGCGGAATCTACGATAGTTTGGGAACCACTCGCGATGACGCAGCAGGTGAAGCATTTGATAAAGTAGCTCGGTTATTAAAATTGGGATATCCGGGTGGCCCAATAATTGACCAATTGGCTCAGGAAGGAAATTCCACCGCTTTTAAATTGCCAGAAGGAAGAGTCTCTTTACCAGAAGGCGGTTTTCACCCCTATGATGCGAGTTTTAGCGGCTTAAAGACAGCAGTTTTACGGTTAGTACAGCAGCTAGAGAAAGATAGTGGTGAAGTACCTGTGGCAGATGTTGCGGCCAGCTTTCAAAATACCGTAGCCAAAGCGCTGACTAAAAGAGCTATAAAATGTGCCTTAGATTATGGTTTAGATACTATTACTGTTGGTGGTGGAGTCGCGGCAAATAGTGCTTTGAGAAAGCAGTTAGAAGCAGCAGCACAAATTCATAAACTACGAGTCCTATTTCCTTCTTTAAAGTTCTGTACCGATAACGCCGCTATGATAGGTTGTTGTGCTGCGGAGCATCTTAATCGAGGACATACTTCTTCCTTAAACCTTGGTGTTGAATCAAGGTTGGGGTTGAATCGAGTTATGGAACTTTATCAGTGAACAGTGAACAGTTATCAGTGAACAGTTATCAGTTAGGAGTTAGGAGTTAGGAGTTA
>CAKZYM010001066.1 GCA_937884685.1 uncultured Calothrix sp. | reverse complement strand
CAATGGAAGTCCAATTGAAGCTGACGGTAGACAAACCGATATTTGGGAAAAACGTGATGGAAAATGGTTAATAGTTCATCAACATATTTCTTCACCAATTTCCTTATAACCTACCTCCTTCCCCCTCTCCCTTTCTTGTTCCCAGTCTCTGGCTGGGAATACATTTCACGAGGCTCTGCCTCGTATTACCATTGAGGCAGAGCCTCAAGCTATGGGTTCCCAGTCAGAGACTAGGAACCAGTTATCGGGGTTTTGAATCACTACTCATTACTTACATTCTGACATTCGGACGCATTAACCAAATATTTTCCTGATTTTTCTGAACTAAATCATCAACACTTTCATCTAAAATCATTGCTTTCTGACGTTGAGCTTGTGCGAAAGATACAGTACCCAAAGTTTGAAAATCAGTTTTTACAGCCACCCGAGCATGTCCCCCATTCTGGGTGTGACTTCCTTGGTGGTCTACCATCAAAAAATCACCGGGTTGAATCAGAGCAAATAATTGATGAATTCTGCTTCTTGCTTCTGTTACCGGTAAAGAACTCGCAGGAACTTCAGCTATTAACTCGAAACGTACAGCATTTCCATGTCCCAGAGCATATTTATCAGTCCATTTATACCACTGATTCGCGTTAGGATATTCGCCTTTTCCATCGTCGGTGTTGTCGATGTAATAAGGAGGTTCGTAACCAGCTTTACGCAATACATTACCGCCAAATAAATTGCACTTCCAGCGACCTACAAGATAGTTAAAGTGGATATCTACAGGAACATTGTGTTTGGGGTCGTTATTTATCCAAGGTTGAGGAACACCATAATATTGTGCAATATCTCCAGTACAAAGTTCTATCGCTGCATTAACTATGTCTTTGGGAGTTGCAAATAAACTTCCTGGGATATCGGTATTTCGGAGAGCTTCATCTAATAATTTTGCTGTATGAGCATCAACTTTCCCGGTAATAGAAATTGAATTATGTTGCTGAAATGCTTTTACAGCTTTACTTGTTTCTCCACCATAGACTCCATCGGCTCCATATTCGGGAAGCATGTAATCTAATATTTGGGTACGACTTGCTAAAGCAATTAAACAGCGTTGAATATTGCGAACCGATGGGTGTCTGCTTCCGGAATCGGGTATAGTTATTTGTCCGTTGAGTAGTTCTCTATCTTCAGCAAGATTAACTATGGCTTTTGCTACTTTTACTCGGCTGCCAAATCTACGTAATAACTTGTTTAACCAGCTTCCCACACCAGCTTCTAAAGTATCAGCATAATTTGTCGCGATGATTTCAGCTTCTTTTAGACTTGTTTGTCTGCGTTTAATTCTCTTCTCTAAGTTAACTAATTCAGCAACGGTAAATCGAGCATTGTTAACTAAACTTTTTACATTATTTGATAAAGCAGGCATAATTTTTCTCCGAAATAATAATTATGTGTAGATTATTTGTAGATTACTTGTAGAATTAATTTCTGTTTTCCACTACAGATAATCTTTTATGTATTTCGGAAGCATTCTAATTAATTTAAAAGTTTTTAAGTTTTTCTGATTTTGGTCTAGAACACATGGATATAGATATTTTTACAAGTTTCGTAGGTTGCTTTAAGGGTCGCTAACCTAAGATGAATTAATTTATTTTTTTGATTTTAGACCGGTAATCTTTTTATTGTGACGGGTTTGTAGTCGGGGTATGCGCTTGTTAAAACGGTGAATAATTGACGAAGACCGCGCAACTACAAAATTGAAATTTAATAGTTATTTTCTGTATTCCCGACTTTAACTGCTGTAGTGGTAGTAGAATTTTATATTTTAAAAACCTAATCCAAATGAAACTTGAAAATATTAGTAACCTATTAAGTAAAGAGCAAGTAAAAGCAGACGAACAACTAGTTACTGAAATTCAACTTAATCTTAAAAGTCTAGGTTTATATCCTGGAGGCAAATTAATAGATGGTGATTATGGCCCAATGACAGAAGGTGCAATCAAACAGTTTTGCCAAGCTGTGGATTTACCATTACTGCGTTTTGATAAAAACTTTGCTTTAAAACTACTAATTACAAAGCAATTACCTTTCATCTTACAAACAGCGAATAATCAAGAATCTATATTTAATAAACTACTTGCTACAGCCAGAAAAACCCGACTTTCTGGTGATGATGTTGCAGCATTTTTACATCGGGATATCAAAAATTCAATATATATTACCCAAATTAAAGAATACTCTAGCTGTTTAGCAGCGAAAGACGAAACTCAATCTATTAACTCAACTTACAATAATTATCCCCAACGAGGAACTATTCCAAATATTGAAAATCAAAGTTTAAATTTTCTGAATTCAGAAATTACAGAAGCTTGTGTATGTCTCGGTCAATTTGATAAAGAAAAAATTAAAACCCGGTGGTTGGGCAAAAATGCTTTAACTAAAAATCAATTTTGGAGTGCTACAAAAATTATTCCGATTTTGAATGTAGTCTGTGAAGCAAATTCTAAATTGAATAAACTTGATATTGAAAACTGCTATTTGAACAATAAATATAAATTTATAGATATTGTACTAGATATAGTTAGCTATCGAAATAAAATAGCAACTTCCAACTCAGGTGCTGCGATGTTAAAAAGATTTCAAACACCCTTCGAGTTAGAAAACTGGCTTAAAAACATTACTGGAAATCAACAGCTAGAATTTCGTAGCGGGTATGGTGAAACACCTTTTATTTCTCAACCATCTTTATTTGATAAATTAACGGGAAAGCAAATATTGAATGCTGCTTCTACAGGTTTAGAAATCGACAAAAATTATCTTTCCGCTTATGATTTAACTCGATTAATGTCCATGTTAGGATGGCATTTACATATTAATCAATCAGCACGTTTACCAGGGGCACAATGGCATAGCCTGAAAGATATAATTTATGCAATGGGTCATGATAAAGCACGTTATGCAGAAGTAGCTTTAGAAACTTTAGGATTAGAAAAAACTATTCAAGCTCCAGTAATTCTTTCCAAACTCGGTTACGGATACAGCAACAGTCGCAATACATTTGAGATTACCTACACAGCTTTTGTACAATTTATTGATGAGCGTTTCAAATCTGGTACTCTCCAAGGTAAATTAAGAACATTAGCCATGACATTGCGAGGAGTTACAAATCCTGGAAATAATCAATGGGCTGAACTTGATGCACGTATGGCTGCGGGGGTAACAGAAATTATTCGTAGAATTGTAACCGAAGAAATTTAATTACTCCTTACTACTTATTACTTATTACTTATTACTTATTACTTACAGCACCTTGCAGGTAAATGAGGTACAGGAAAAATTATAAAACTCTTGTGGTACGGGCATCCCTGCCCGTTAGAATGTACCTCATAAAGATGAAATATGCTGTATTACTTCTTACTTGCTACTCCCTACGGTTTAAATCATGACCACCCACATCTTTGGTATTCGCCATCACGGTCCCGGCTCAGCACGCAGTTTACGTAAAGCATTAGAAAAACTGCAACCAGACACCATCCTCATCGAAGGACCACCCGATGCCGAATCTCTGCTAACACTGGTCATTTCATCTCAAATGCGGCCCCCCGTAGCACTACTAATATCCCTCCCAGACACCCCCAAAGAACGCGTTTATTATC
>CAKZYM010001065.1 GCA_937884685.1 uncultured Calothrix sp. | reverse complement strand
TGGAATCTGCCTTTGGATCGCAACCTACGATCATAATTCTTTGTCCCATCTCAGCCATTGCAGCCAATGTGTTCTGAGATGTGGTGGACTTACCGATACCACCTTTACCGTAGAACAGTATTTATAGAATATTTCAAAGTCTTACTAATAAAGCTTTTCAATTATTTATTTAAAGTTTGACACTATTTCCCCCCTAAATAAACTCTCTCAAATCAACAAAACGCCAATCAAATAACTAATTACAACTACTTTTTCTACACTAATTATTTTCTTGTAATAAAATTAATTAAAAGTATGATTTATCCTATACATAAAAATAGTATAAAAAAGATATATATATGCTCTATTAAAACTAAAAAAATAAAAAGTAGACAAGTTAGCCTACTTTATAGGAAATTTATAGATAACCAGAAAAGTAAATTACACCATTTCCTTCAACCTATATCTAGCTAATTCAGTTTCTAATTGATTTATCCGTTTCTTGAGACATAGGACTTCATCTTTTAAATTATTAACTTCGTTGTTATTATCAGCAGTTTGTTGAAAAGCTTTACGTCGATTTTCTAAACCAAACCATCTTTGATAAACTTTTGTATGAATATCTACAGAATGACCTAAATTATCAGATGCTGCTTTAATTGGAACTCCCTGTAAATGCGCTCGAATAGCACAAGCATGTCTTAAATCGTATGGTGTAAATTGTAATCCTATATTGGAGAAAAACTTTGAAAGATTAGTTACCATTCCAGCTAAAGCAGATGGTGTTACTTCTCTATCCACATAATCTTTTAAAAGATTCATATTTTCTGGATTTTTGATATCAAAAAGTTCAATCCATTCTGATACGAAGGGGAATACTTCTCTGTATCCTGTTTTATTAGATTCGTGGACTTTAAAGGTGCTGTTTTTATTTTCAGATGAAACAAACCAGCTTAAATCAGGTTGATTCATTATTTCTCTAGGTCGCAAGCCATATACAGCGATTAAGCCGTATATTAATTTGTAAATTTTATTACTTTTAATACTTTTAGGCTTAACTGCTTTGATTTTTTGTAAATGTAAGTCAAAACAAAAATATCCCATCGTGATATCCTTATCCGATGGAATATTGCGTTTATTTCTTTCTATCTTTAATTTCAGAACCTTGAAATCAATTTTTAAGTTAAATTTTTTAGCAATTATATATCCTAGCTTGATTGCATGTTCCCTGCTATGAGGAGTTTTAGAAGTTAAAATGCAACTTACTAAATTTTCTGAGGTGATTGGTATATCTTGTAAAAAATGCCTTCTGTAACACCTGATGACACCTTGATAAGTATTTTCGCTTTTTAGATTACGCTTTCTAGTTGAAAAATAAAAGCTTTCAAATTGTTCGTAAAATACCGTAAAACTGATGTTTTCTTTCTTACACGCTTTAACTCCCAAGTATTTATCAGTCCATATAAAAATCTGACGAGCGATTAACTTCCCTAATTCCTGTGCCTCTTCTTCAGCAGTTTTCAGTCCGTCAAAACTAGCTGGGATACCAAGACTTATGGTGTACTGCTTTCTATGTTTTCCTTTCGGATGTACATCATTTGGTTTCAACGGGAGAGTAGCGCGTAGTTGAATAGTTCCTTTTCTTGAATGAATACTTACCTTAGTCTTACTTGTTTTCAATCGTTGATTTACTTCTACTATTTCTTCTTCAAGCTTCATTTGCAAATGCTTTTGGGTTGCTTTAGCCACTTTTATTCTTCCAGCAAAACTTCCATCAGTGGTAGTTGGTGCTTCAAAGTCATTGAAAACTTCACCCTGTATATCTTTCATTTTTACACTAAAAGTACACTATGATTTGTGCTGTTTACTCCGAACAATTAATCAACTTTAACTGTTACTGATAAACATATCATGAGATATTACACTTATAGTTAACAAATGCTGTAGAACGCTATCTGTCTGATTTTTTCTTCAGTCATTGTTTTCTCCTGCAATTAATTGTTTGCTAAGTGGGTGCAGTGCTTCTTGTTAATTGCCACTCTTGTAGAGAGAGTGACTCGCTTATAGAACGCGGCAGGTGGCGCACGCTCTACAACATTTTGCTGTAGATTCATAATTGGTTATTAGTTGTTGGCTATTAGTTGATGTTAATTGTTAACTGCTTCAACAGTAATATTGTTGCTAATGCGTTCTTTTAGTTTTGCTTCGATGGCATTTTTGAGGGTTGCAAAGCTGCTAGAGCATGAACCGCAAGCGCCTTGAAGGATTACTCTGATTGTATCGCCTTCTACATCGTATAGTTCTACATCTCCCCCATCAGCGATAAGGATGGGTCTTATTTCTTCGTCTAATACTTTTTGTATAAGTGCTATCTTTTGCACTGGTGTCAGCGGTTTATCGCTAACCTGAGTACTGGTATTACTATTACCGTTATTTGATTGTGTCTCAGCGGTAAAGGTAGCAGACCGTTGGTTTTCAATGATAATGTCATCAATCGTAGCCAAACAGGTTCCACATCCACCACCAGCTTTAATAAAGTTTGTAACTTCTTCTGCGGTTGTAAGTTTGTTTTCTTTTACGATACGCTGAATCTTAGGTTCGGTAATACCGAAGCAGGTACAGATGATTGCTCCTTCGTCATCTTCATCATGAGCGACAATCGGAATACCTCTATAATTCGAGATTGCTGCTTCTAGAGCTTCTTGACCCATTACCGAGCAGTGCATTTTCTCTTGAGGTAATCCGCCTAAATATTCTGCAATGTCTTTGTTAGAAATATTTAGAGCTTCGTCTAAAGTCTTGCCCTTTACTAATTCTACCAGAGCTTCCGAAGATGCGATCGCACTTGTGCAACCAAATGTTTGAAAGCGAGCATCAAGGATTTTGCTTGTTTCTTCGTCTACCTTGATGTGGAGTCTTAAAGCGTCACCACAAGCGATGCTACCGACTTCTCCGACAGCAAGTCTAACACCTGTTTCACCTTTGTCTTCAAGAACACCTTGATTTTTCGGATTGTAAAAGAATTCTAGTACCTTATCTGTATAGTCCCACATAGCCGTATTTCGAGTGATGAGTAATTAGTTATCAGTTACCAGTTATTTTTAGATTAAGAAGTGGAAGTTTAAGAGAGAGTAGGATAATAAATCATTAATTCCTAACTCTTAACTCCTAACTCCTAACTTCTATTTTTAATGTTGAGCCAGTGCTTGTTCTTGGTCTTTAAGCCAAGCCGCATCATCGTTTTTGAAGGGTGATAGTTCGCGCAGACGGCGGACGATGGCGGGTAATACTGCTAATACTGCATCAATATCGGCATCTGTATTGTATCTAGAAAGACTAAAACGGATGGAACCATGTAAAGTTGTATAGGGTACTCCCATCGACCGTAAAATGTGGGAAGGTTCCAAGGAACCAGAACTACAGGCAGAGCCGCTGGATGCACAGATTCCGTGCTGATTTAATAATAATAATATTGCTTCGCCTTCGATATATTTGAAACCAATATTTGTAGTGTTGGGCAATCTCTGCGTTCCGCCACCATTGATTTCACATTCACCAACTGACTCTATTATAGCATTTTCTAGTCTGTCGCGTAAAGTTTTTTGTCTTTTTCCTGCTGATTCTAAATGTTGCAATTCGAGTTCGGCAGCTTTACCTAAAGCGATGATAGCTGGTACGTTTTCAGTACCTGCACGTCTACCGCGCTCTTGCCCACCACCTATTACCAAAGGACGGAATCTGACACCTTTTCGCACGTATATTGCGCCAATACCTTTGGGTGCATGAATTTTATGACCGGAGAGAGTCAGCATATCAATGGTGCTGTTTTTCATATTAACGGGAATTTTCCCTACAGCTTGCACACCATCTACATGAAACAAAGCCCCGTATGCTTTAGCTCGTTTACCAACTTCCTCTACAGGGAAAATTACACCGGTTTCGTTATTTGCATACATAACGCTAACCAAAGCTGTATCATTTGTCAGAGCATTATCTAGCTCATCTAAATCTAACTGTCCCTGACGATTCACTGAAAGGTAAGTGACTTTATAACCTTGTTTTTGTAATTGCTTGCAAAGATTAAGAACAGCGGGATGTTCTACCTGGGTTGTAATAATATGTTTTTTGCTAGGCTGTGCTTGAAGTGCAGCCCGAATAGCAGCATTATCTCCTTCAGTTCCACCGCTATTAAAGACTATTTCAGAGGTTTCGGCTCCGAGAAGGGCTGCAACATTTTCTCTAGCTTGCTTTACCGCTTTACCGACTTGTCCCCCAAAGGTATGCATACTGGAAGGATTGCCGTAATGCTCGGTTAAATAAGGCAACATAGCCTCAACAACCTTCGGGTCTACCTTAGTGGTAGCATTATTGTCTAAGTAAATACAGTCTTTTTGCATAATTTCGATATCTCTAATGTACGTCAAGATAAAATGTTTTCTCTTTTACTGTTTTTTTATAACTATGGAGAGGGAAGAGTGAGAGGAGAGGACAAGGAGACAAGGGGAAATTAATTCTTAACTCCTAACTCCTAACTCCTAACTATTCTGTAACTGTTCCGAGTATTTTTGGGAATAAGTATTGAACCACTTTTTCCAATATTCTGTTTTATCTGTTTTATTTGTAAGTTGCGATTTTAGATTTTTGTAAGTATCAAACCAGTTTTCCCAATAGTCTTCTGATGTTTCTTTAACACAGCCATCAGTCGTAGGGCAACCTGCTTTACATTGAGGAACTGAATAAACGCTATCAACGCAGTTTTTACAAAGTTTGGGGTCAATCCACGGACGCTCATCAACCATTTTGATAGCGTTAGTAGGACATACAGTTTTGCATAAGTCGCAGGAAATACACTTGCTTGTAATTTTGTAAGCCATTTTTTACACCTTTATTTATGTTCTTGAATTGAGGTAATGGCAGTGGGTAATGAAAGATTAGGAATTTTGGATTTTGGATTTTAACAACGGATGCGTTTCGTTTTGCGGAAAGTTGAGCCAGTCCGCTCTTGGGGTCTCCCCCTACCCTTCGGGAACATCTATGTCCTTACCCTAACGGGTCAGCAAGCAGAACGGACACGCTTAGTCTGACGACTCACTTCGTGAACGCTTACACCACTCCCCTCAGCCGAGCGTCACTTGCTACAACGCGGGGAACCCCTTCGAGTTCACTAGTTTGGGGAACGGAAACCGACACCCCCAACTAGATTCACCGCGCAACGCAGTGACTTGGGAACCTCGCTCGGCACGCGGGTGAATTCACCAAGTAGAGGAACTGGCGTTTGGGGTAAGGTAATCTACACCCCAAACTTTCCAAGATAGATTTTAGATTGATTTATAGTCTTTCTATTTTATTCGTTTAATTAAAGCCGAATAAGCCTCTTGTAAAGAAGTTATTTACTTCTATCACTACTTAACAACCTATTATTTTTACAGGAACTATTACAAATCCAAAATCCAAAATCTAAAATTTCTACTAACTAATTTCTACTCGCTAATTGCTTCTTTGTAAAACTCTAAAGCAACTTTATCAATTAAGTCGTAAGCTTCAACAGTTTGTATTCCTGCTTTATGCAACTCTTCTTTAGGACAATCCCCAATTTTGGAAACCAATACTGCTTTACAGTCAGCTAATGCTTTAATGATATTTTCTAATGTCGCTTCTTCGCCGTATCCAAGATTAGCCTATAGAACCTATATGTAGCGATACTTTGAATGATTTATATATTGTAGTTTCTTCATTATTGCTTAAATTGGGTATATTAAAAAAGTAAAAGTCAGTTGAATTGCTAAATCAAAACAATAAATAATTTGCTTAAACTTTTCTTACTTATGTATGGCTTAAAAATCAAAACGTAAATCTATTTACATTTTATGGTTTTAATTCTGCAATCTAACTTATATTTAATTTTACGAACTACTTAAAACTTAAATTTCAGTTATTTAGATTACGAAATGAAATGTAAATTAAGAACCCTATATCTTATAGTGAAAATTATCGGATAATTTATTAGATAATTCTTACCAACAGTCAAATAGTTAGGTAATCACTGAACACCAAAAAAGAGGAGTGATGAACCACCCCTCTATTTATTATAGGGTATTAAGCTTTTCTTGTCGGTTAAGTCAAACTCATTCTGGGTATCACGTTAAAATCTTAATTTATTTTCTTGGATAATTAAACGTAACCTGCTTACTTCTAACTCTTTTTCTGCTAATTTATGTAGCAAACTTGCGTTTTCTTTTTCTAACTTCTCAAGCTGACTTTGTTCCTCGAAAGCTTGGTTAAAAGCCTTAACTCTGTTATCAAAGCCAAACCAATTTTGATAAACTTTGGTGTGAATTTCAACTGTATGACCTAGGTTGTCGGCAGCCGCTTTAATTGGTACTCCTTGCATATGCGCTCTGATGGCGCAAGCGTGACGTAAATCATAAGGTGTAAAAGGTATGCCAGAGCGATTAAAATTTTCAGCTATTATGGTTACTTTTTTGTTTAACTGATAATTCTCTTTAGCTATAAGAATTTTATCCCTAAATAGATTTAAACTTTCTTCATTCATCAAATCAAATAATTCTAGCCATTCGGGTACAAAAGGCACTACCTCCCTGTATCCTGTTTTGTTATCAGCATGTACTTTAAAAGTATTTAGTTTATTATCTTCTGAAATAAGCCATTCTAAATCCGGTTTATTTATTACTTCCCTAGGTCTTAAACCATATACAGCTATTAATCCATATATAAACTTATAGACTCTCCAATTCTCTTTTTCCGAAAAACGAATTTTACAGGTAGATTCATACCTTTGTTGGAAGTTGTCTAAATATTTTATTATTTCTTTATCGGTAGGTACGTAACGCTGCTTTTTTTCGTATTTAACAATTAAACCAGTAAAATCTATTTTTATTTCTAACGATTTTGCGATTAATCTTGAGACTTTGATTATGCTATTTCTCGAAGATGGTATTGCACAAGATGTAATTAATTTTATGAAATTCTCCTTACTTATGATTAAGTCACTTATTAAATATTTTTTATATACTTTTATATAACCAGAGAAAGTATTTTCACTCTTCCTTGTTCTTTTTCTTGCTTGAAAATATCTTTCTTCAAACTGGTCATAAAACTCTTTAAAAGTAATGCTTTTATCCTTAGTTGCTCTAACCCCTAAATACTTATCAGTCCATACAAAAGTTTTGCGTGCAATTAATTTACCTAGTTCATAAGCTTCTTCCTCAGCAGTTTTTAAACCATCAAAATTAGCTGGTATACCCAGACTTATTTTGTATTGTTTTGAACTCCTGCCTTGCTTATGAGTATCAGTAGGTTTAAGAGGTAAAGTTGCTTGCATCTGAATAGCGTTACCAGTAATCAGAAGTTTAACTTTAGTTTTACTAGCTTTTAGACGTTGATTTGTTTCTGTTAGCTCTTGCTCTAGTTTCATCTTGAAGTGCTTTTGGGTTGCTTCTACGTGTTTCATCATTCCTTTATGACTGCCATCGGTAGTAGCTGAAGGTTCAAAATCGTTAAATACCTTACCCTGTGTATTGTCCATCCTATTTCTTACTTATTGCTTAAAACTGTACCGTGTACTACAAACATACGACGTTAATCAAAATGTTCATTATAAGCAGTTTATGTGAAAAAAGGGTTTTGATTCAAGGTGGAAATTCGCCGTATCCACCTTGACAGAAATGGTCTACTTTACGATGAGCGATGAACTCAACCTTTCTACCATCAACTTCGTAGATTTGAAACTCTTTAGCATGTCCAAAGTGTTGGTTAACGATACCACCACCTTTGGTTGCTACTGCTAGCAGCATTTTTTCACCGGTAAGTTCTAAATCGAAGGTTTCGAGTCCTTTTTTGGCAGCTTCGAGTTGTTCTCTAGTTTGTTCAATACCTTGATGAACTTCTTGACGCTGCTCCAAATTATATTCTGGAGCCATTTCCATGAATTTTTCTTTAGTAAATTCTTGAGAACGGTCTTCTCCTAATAATCCTACTGCGTCTGCACGACATTGGCGACAGTGACGCATCATTTTCATGTTACCAGAACACTTGTCTTGTACTTCTTTTAATTCTTTGGAAGTAGGACCTCTTTGTCCGTTTAATCCAAAGTGAGTACCGTGTTCGGGTGCGCTAATCAAGGGCATAATATTATGAATAAATGCACCTCGTTCGCGGATGGCTTTATTTACCTCGGGAAGATGATGGTCGTTAACTCCTGGAATCAATACTGAGTTAACTTTACACAGAATATCTGCTTCACGAAGAAGTTCTAAACCTTCCATCTGTCTTTCGTGCAGAATTCTTGCTGCTTCAATTCCTCTATAGCGTTTGCGCTTATAGTGAACCCAAGGGTAGATTTTGGCTCCAATTTCTGGGTCAACCATGTTAATCGTAATAGTTACGTGGTCAACATTTAATTCTTTAATCCGGTCTACATAATCCGGAAGCATCAAACCGTTGGTTGATAAACAAAGTTTAATATCTGGAGCTTGAGAATTAATTAACTCAAAAGTTTTGAAAGTTTTATCAGGATTTGCCAACGGATCACCAGGTCCAGCGATTCCTAACACTGTCATCTGAGGAATTTTGCCTGCAACTACCAAAACTTTTTGTGCTGCTTCTTCTGGTGAGAGTAATTCGCTAACTACTCCCGGACGACTTTCGTTCGCACAGTCGTATTTTCGGTTGCAATAATTACACTGTATGTTGCAGGCAGGAGCTACGGCAACGTGCATTCTTGCATAGTGGTGATGAGCTTCTTCACTATAACAAGGATGTTTTGCAATTCGCTCTTTTGTTTTTTCATCGATTTCGACGCTAGGGCTGCTATCGTTACAGCCAGTTCCACAACCACCTTTTTTCGCTTTTGCTGGTGTAGCTGTAGATTCGCGCTCAGTTGGGGTGAAGATTCCTGTTGAAGTAGACGGTGATGTCATTGAATGAATTTCGCGTTCGGTCACTGGACAAATTACCAAGTGGGAGATGTCATCGCTTCTGCTTTTACCCAGGAATCGAAGTGGCAGCGGTTTGGACTTGAATCGAAAAACTAACGTTTTGGAGTGTGAGTTTATCGAAATGTAAAATCCGGCATTTCTCGGCTGGTGTGTGTCAACGCTTGAGAATTCCAGGAGATTACTTTTTCAAGTTTTTACCACTGCAACTTCTTTTTACAGGGCATGGTGCTATCATCCCTCCACTCACCAAACTTGTCTTTATATTTGTTTGACTCGCTTGGTGTTTGGCGATGTCTAAGTTATATCAGTCGCTTTTTCGCGAGCTTTCCAATGCCATCCGCTTATATTTATTTAGTTTATTAAATCTGCACTCAAATCTTGAAACCCTTAGTGTGGGATAGTTATGAAGTTTTAATCTTTTTTTCCGGGTGGGGGTACTAGTATTATTGCACTGGGGTTCTTGTATTTATGTAA
>CAKZYM010001064.1 GCA_937884685.1 uncultured Calothrix sp. | reverse complement strand
ATCCAAAAACTCTTCTAGAGCAATAGTTTTAAACTTCCCTAAAGCATATACATACTTGAACGTCACCTCATTCTCAGAATTAAAGCAGAACGCACCCACCGGAATATTGAGGTTAATCACCGCTAATAATTGTGCGATGGTGGCACGGGTTGATGCAGAATCAACCCGAATGGGTGTTTCGCAATAAAACTGCAATAGCTTTAGCGTCTCGTCATCAGAATCTTCTAGTGGGACAAACATGATACTAACAATACGCGAGCGCCCTTGTCCATCTGCTTCAATGTTGACAGTTAATGTGTCAATAGGAGTATCAACCGAACGCGATAAAGTCTGACAATCCAGACTTAACTCGGTTTTAATTGCTGTTTCTATTTGTTGGAGTTCAAATATATCTTTTGATTGATTAATAAAATTACTCATGTTTAATCTTTAAAAGAATTAGCGTTGTTTCATTGCTTCAACGAGCATTTCGACTTGTGTTTGAGGATTATACTTTACAGAAAGCCACATGCCGTAATTTACGCCAGTTGCACGAATGTAGGTTTCCAATTGCTTCTCTTTGTTTTTATCTTGCTCGGTAGGTGGATCGGATGGATTAAGAGCAGCGATTTGATGATAAATAAATTTAGCATGTTCTGTATATTCTCTATGCTTGTTCTTGCTAGATTTCTTGTCAGAACCATCACCTCTGTTACGATACAACTTTTGGACAAATTTAGCACTACCGTGTGCGACTTTATAACCTGCCGTAGAAGCCTTAACACCTTGACCAATTGCTGCACCAATGCCATTTGCACCTTCAGCCATCGCTGTGATGTCTCCGGCCATGCTGACTAATACCAAGGTAACAGCAGTCCAGCCACTAGTCTGCCGCTTCTGATTAATCTCAGACATTTTGTCAATATATTCATAGGTGTCAATCTTTTGGTCAAGCTCTTTTAGGGGGTATACTGTTATTTCACGAAACTCTTCAATTGTCTTGGGAGTCCCTATTGAAGTCTTAAGCTTATCTTTGATTGCTTGATCTAAACTAGTTGAATCAATATTGTTCTTGATGTTATCATTACTTTCCGTTAATGGCTGCTCATACTCTTCTTTAGTTTTTGGCCCAATATACTTTAATGGGACACTTTGTAAATTAGCTTCAGCTATTCCTGATTCAGTTTGTGCAAAAGCAGCAATTGTCTTAACTGCATCGCGTACTTGCTTTTTCGTGCGGAAGTATGTTTTGTAATTAGGGAAAGTACCACGCCGGTCTTTATCAAAAAGCTTTGAACTACCGATATTTTTTTCCGTAGGTACAGGTTCACCTAATTTAGAGGCAAGCTCATCACGTAGGGGATTAGCTGCTTCACTCATATTGGCTTTAAAATCTCCAGCTTTGAGCGCATCCCATAAGCGAATCAATAAATTAATCGCTGATACGCCAATGCTAAGTGCGGGTATAGTGTAAATGAGAGACATCGGAATGCCATTGCCAATAATGTCGTAAGCGCTTTTTGCAACCTTAGCAGCGTTAGCTGCCGCATTGGTAAAAGAATTCAAAGTCACTAAAGTATCTTTGCCTTTTTCATCGCTTTGTGATTTGTATAATTTATAGATACCAATTATTCCAAGCGCTGCATCCTTCACGGCACCCAGTCCATCTGCTATTGCCCCAGTCCATTTACCTGCAATATCCGATTTGCCAACTCCATCTTTATTTCCACTAGCTTTAGCAATCGAGTCTACAATTTTGGTTGCACCTGATGTAGCCTTACTTCCCGACTGAAGGAATCCATAACCAGATTCTAAGTTTTCCCAGGCGGTTTTATCTCTCCCAATTTGACGTGCATTGCCCACCATACCAAGCAAGCCAGTTAAGGTATCCCCCGAACCTGAGACAATATCAAGTCCCGTTTTGCCACCTTCAATTTTTGTCGATTTCCCGTCCAGATCGTTAAGTGTACCGCTGTCATTTTCCTTAAGCAATCCTTGCTCCATTCCGCCAGAGATGTCATCAAATCCACCTCCAAATGAATCTGTTATCTCTTCCCCATTTTCTATGAAGTCACTTTCATACTCTGGATTTGTAATAGCTTCTAAATTTCGTTTAAAAACTATTTTGCTTCTGCGAATATAGCCCTCTTTACCTTCAGCCTTAGCACCTATCCATGCACCGCTAGCCTTAGAGTCGCTTTCATCTGCTTCGATTGCATCGCCAGATTTTAATTTTTTACAACCTGATATAGTTCCAGCATCTTTTTCTTGTGAATTAATATTGTGTAACTGGGCTGT
>CAKZYM010001063.1 GCA_937884685.1 uncultured Calothrix sp. | reverse complement strand
GTTGGAGTTGGAGTGGGAGTGGGAGTGGGAGTGGGAGTGGGAGAGGGGGTAGCTGTAGAAGTTGGTGTTGGAGTTGGAGTTGGTTGTGCTGCGATTTTCTTAGTTAAAGCAATACCTAAAGTTAGAGGACCTGGGATATCTTGGTTTTCGTTGTATTCTAGTTCTTCACTTTCCCAATCACTTTCACCCCAACTTGCTGGTAGTGGTTGAGTTCGTAATAAAGGTGTATTTTCAACCCCATCTACAGAAATAGTTTCAACCGGTCGAGCTAATTTATATATAGATATACCGTTTTGAAATTCTTTAGTTATCGGATGTTCTCCGTATTCCGTTATTACAGAAATTCCGGGGGGTTGTTGTTGAGCGCTTTCTGAAGCATTAATCGCTAAACGGTTATCTAAACCGACTCCCCATTCTTGCAATAAATCATCTAACTTCGGGTCAACTCCGGGGTCAACCATGACTAGCAAATTACCACCACCATTTGCATAATCCCGTAAAGCTTGGATTTCACCTGGTAACAATTCCCTTTGAGGACCTGCAAGAATTACAGCATCAGCATCATCAGGGATATTAGCAGATTGAGTTAAGCTTAGAGGCTGAGCGATATAATTTTTATCAGCTAAAGCTTGAACAGCTTCGGAAACATTACCTTCTCCTCGCTCTAATTGACGTTCCCCGTGACCTTGGAGAAAATAAATTTTAGAAGTACTGGGATTAGAAATTTGTGCCAAACGGTTAGTTAATCTAGACTCAGAAAGACGCTCTTGTGCATTAACAACCTGTACTAACTGTTGATTTTTTCCAGATTCTAAATAAACTTCACCATAATCTTTGACACCAAACTTATTTGTCAAATTCGGTTTAGCTAAAGGGTCTACATATTCATATTCAAAATCTTTAGTTTGTCTTGCGTAATTTTCTAGTAAATCCTCATCGAAAGGATTTTTATTCGGGTCAAATACCCAAACTTTCGCGGGTTGTTCCAAATTTTTGACAACCTCTTTAGATTGAGGAGCAAGAGTAAATAAATTAGTTTCAGTTAAATCATTGCGGATATTGTAGCGAGTAGCCAAGAAATTAATTAATCCCAAAATTGCCACCACAGCCAAAGTTGCAACTAAAGCATTAGCACCAACTTGAGTAGAGCGACGACTCCACCATTTTGTCGAATAGCTGCGCCATATTAACCAGAATACAGCAATAGCTAATCCTAAAACTATTAAGACTAAAGGAATAGTTCCCCATTCCTCCGAAACAAAACCTACCGTCAAACCCGTAGTTATCAGGAAAGGTGCAAGCCAAATCAAATATTTCATCAGTGAACAGTGAACAGTGAACAGTTATCAGTTATCAGTTATCAGTCATCAGTTATCAGTCATCAGTTACCAGCGAATAATTAATAATTAAGGATTAGGAATTACGAATTATCTACCCCCTCTACCCTTTCTTCCCCCTCTCTCTTTAACTCCTAACTCCTAACTCCTAACTTATTAAACTAATTCCTTTGAAATCTAAACGCATCAATAGATTGTGCTGTGAGAAAAATTCCTAAAATAATGTAGCTGGAAAATAATATCAAACTATTACTGTCAAATATTCCTTGAATCATGTTGTTGTAATGCTTTAACAAGGATAAATGACCTAATACTGCTCCGATTTGACCACCGATTACTTTAGCGACTAAATCTATAAATAACAACATTAAAATTACTGCAAAAGTTAACACGGCAGATAATATTGTGCTGTTTGTTAAGGATGAAATAAACATTCCCAAGGATAATATTGATGCCGCGAGCAAAATTAATCCGAAGTGACCCAGCAAGGGAATTGTCCAGGCTGCTGCTGGTTCCGATGCGCTCAAAACTACCGCTTCTAATACCATTAATGGCAAAATTAATGTTATAAAAAACGTTAATACTCCCAATAACTTTCCGACAGCAACCGCCCAGTTTGTCACGGGAGATGTTGCTAAAAGTTCTAACGTTCCTCGCTTGCGCTCTTCAGCATAAAGTCCCATAGAAAGAATGGGTAATATAAATAATAGAAGCCATCCCATCCTATCTAAAAATGCTTTGATAAATTCGTAGGGAACATCTATAGGAGGTATTGGGACTCCAAATCTTTGACTTCTTAATTCCAAGTCCGCAACTGCTGCTAATATTCCTTCTGGCCCGAGCAAAATTAATACAAAAAACAATCCTGCTAAAAACCAAAAAATACCAGCAATGGCATAAGCTAAAGGTGAAACAAAATAGGTTTGTAACTCCCGACGATAAATAGCAATAATGTTACCCAGTACTATACCCATTTAAGCGGCTTCTCCAATATTTACTTCGTCTGCTTCCGTATGGGGTGACAAACTTTTTTCTTCCCTGGTTAACTGTAAAAATACGTCTTCTAATGTAGCGTTAATCCGTCGCATTTCGTGTAAAGCAAATCCCCCTTGCAGTAAAGAGTTAGCTATCAAGTTCCCCGGTTCGTCTCCTGGATGTGATACCACACGGATTCTGGCGCGATTTGGTTCGATTTGTTGACCCTCCCTAGCTAACATCGGAATTGATTCTACCAGATTGACACCGGGTATATTCTGTAGCATTTGTTTTGCTAAAGCAACTTCTCCTCCGACTTCTAATTCATAACCAGAACCTCCTGTAAGTTCGCTCATTAAATTATCAAGGGTATTGGTTGCGACAATTTTACCGCTATTAATAATCGCAACCCGATTACAGGTCATGCTGACTTCTGGCAAAATGTGGGTAGAAATAATAATTGTATGACTACCAGCGAGGCTTTTAATTAAATTACGTACATCTATAATTTGTCTGGGGTCGAGTCCCACGGTAGGTTCGTCAAGAATAATTGCTGGTGGGTCGTGGACAATTGCTTGAGCAATCCCAACTCTTTGACGATATCCTTTAGAAAGTTTACGGATTAATACATGACGTTTATCCGTTAAATTACAGCGTTCCATCGCTGCTGCTACCTTACTTTTTCTATCTCCCGCACTAATTCCCTTAATTCGTGCCACAAAAAACAAAAAACCCTGCACCGACATTTCCGGATATAGCGGCGGATTTTCCGGTAAATAGCCGATTTTCTGCCTTACAGCCAAAGAATCCTCATGAACATCAAAACCAGCAATTCGAGCCGTACCGCTCGTAGCCGGTAGATAACCAGTTAAAATCCTCATGGTAGTAGTTTTACCAGCACCATTAGGCCCCAAAAACCCCAGAATCTCACCTTCGGAGACATTAAAAGTTACATCCTCTATCGCCGATGTAGAACCGTATACTTTATTCAAATGCTCAACTTCAATCATGTAAATTCCTCAAATAACACCACAGATTTATCTTACATATTAATTAATTTGGGAATGGGGGAATAGTTAGGAGTTAGGAGTTAGGAGTTAAGAGTTATGAGTTAAGAATTAACCTTTAACCTTACTAAGCTGATGTGCAGCTAAATTATATAATTCCGAAAAATTGAAAATATTGTAGTGCTTTAACGCAGTGTGTCCGACAGGATATGCATCTTGGTCGCTAGCGGTATATAAATTAAATGCGTAACAGCTTACCTGTTTTGTTACTTGAAACGCAAAATAAAATAAGTATAAAACACTATTTTAAATACTAGTGAGAAAAGTTAGATTACACAGAACCTAGATATTATTACTTTTAACTTCCAACTCCGAGCTTCTAACTCATAACTCCTAATTCCTAACTCCGAACTCATAACTCCTAACTCCTAACTCCTAACTCTTAATTCCTAACTCCTAACTCTTAATTCCTAACTCCTAACTATTTCTAATGGTAAATCCCACTTTAACAACCACAGTTTACGTCAACCCTGTCACCGGTCGCGATACCGGTAATGGTTCGAGGTTGTCTCCTTTTAAAACTCTTACTTATACCTTAAATAATATTCGTACCCCTGCAATTATTCATCTAGCTCGTGGAACTTATGATGCTGCAAATGGTGAAGTGTTCCCGCTAATTATTCCTAGTGGTGTCTGGTTGGTGGGTAATGAAGCAACTAAGGGTCAAGGTATTGTTATTGAAGGAAGTAATGATTATCAAACTAAAAGCTTTGGTTTGCAAAATATTACCTTAATTCTTGCTGATGATGCTCAATTAATGGGGGTTACTGTTACTAATCCAATTAATAAAGGGACTGGTGTTTGGATTGAGTCTACTTCCCCTACCGTTGCTAACAATACTTTTATTAAATGTCGTCGGGAAGGAATTTTTATTAGCGGTAATGCTAAACCGGCTATTTTAGATAATGTTTTTGTGCAAAATGCTTCTGCTGGACTGGTAATGGCTCGTAATTCCAAAGGTGAGATATTACGAAATGTCATGCAGAGAAATTCTATCGGTATTGCTATGAGCGATTTTTCCGCTCCTCTGGTTGCTAATAATAAGTTATCGGAAAATCGGATTGCTATGGCAATATCTCGGGAAGCACGTCCGATTCTCCGATACAATCTGATTGCTGATAATTCTTCTGGTGGTTTATTGCTTAACGGTAGTTCTACTCCCGATTTTGGTAATTCTCAAGACCCTGCTGGTAATATTTTTCGCGACAATAATGAATATGATGTACAAAATACTACTTCCGTTAAGTTAGTATCGGCGGGTAATTTATTAAATCCTGCTTTGGGTAAAGGATTGATAGATTTTGTTGCGACTACTATAGATAATCCTCGGGAGCTATCTGTTAATACTAGTTTCCCTGATTTAAACGGACATTGGGCAGCATCTTTTATTGAAGCGGTTTATGAAAAAGGTTTAATTAGCGGATTTCCTGACGGTACATTTGCACCAGAAGCACCCATAACTCGCGCTCAGTATGCAGCAATTATTTCTAAGACTTTTCAACTACCTTATAAAAAACAAGTTAGAAAATTTACAGATATTGAATCCAGTTTTTGGGCTGCGGGAGCCATTTATCGCGGTGCTGGTATGGGCTTTATCAGCGGCTTTCCCGACGGTTCGTTTCGTCCCAATCAAAATTTAACCAGAGCGCAAGCCATAGTCTCCATTGTCAGCGGATTGAAACTTAAGGGCGGAAATCCGAACATTTTGGCCATGTTTACCGACCGCGCTCAAATTCCCAGCTATGCGACTAATGCAATGGCTATCGCTACCCAGAAATTATTAGTAGTCAATTACCCCCAGAGGTCGCATTTGGAGCCTTTACGAGAAATTACTCGTGCTGAAGTGGTAGCGCTAATTTATCAAGCTTTGGTGGCCTTAGATAAACAAAAAGCCATAGTTTCACCCTACATCGTTAAACCCGATGGGGATATGATGCCTTCATTCACCGATTTGCCCGGACATTGGGCAGAAGCATTCATCCGCAGTTTAGTTAGCTTAGATTTGACCAGCGGCTTCGCTGACGGTACATATAAGCCCGATATCCCCATGACCCGCGCTCAATACGCTGCTTTGATTGTTAAAGCTTTTAATCCCACACCAAAACGTGCGGTAAATGACTTTTTTGATATTCCCACCACTTCCTGGAGCTATAAACCGATTAAAGCAGCAGCACAAGGTGGATTTGTTGGAGGATTCAGCGACGGTACCTTTCGTCCCCAAGAAAATGTCCAGCGTCTGCAAATCATTGTCTCCCTAGTTAACGGACTGAGGTTAACAGCCGCTCACGGTTCCGCGTTACAAAACTTTATAGATAGTCAAACCCTTCCTAATTATGCGCGGAAGGCTGTGGCGACTGCTACACAGCAGAGAATTGTGGTAAATTATCCTTCACCCAATAAATTAGAACCAAAGCGGGAAGCAACGCGGGCTGAAGTCGCGGCAATGGTTTATCAAGCACTGGTAGCCATTAAACGCACCCCTGCTATAAGCTCACCCTATATAATTTTTCCTACTAGCAAATGACTAGTAGAATATATTTATTTCTTATATGGCGTTCCGTGCCTAGCTGCGTTAGCCTAATTCTTAATTAGCTGCATCTGAGAAATAAGGGGCAAATAAAGAGGGAGGGAGTGAGGGAGAGAGGGAGAGAGGGAAAGGTAATTGAATGGGGATTTAAACCCCGATAATCGTCGATTAAAAATTAAATAAAAAATCTCAGTCAAAGCAAAATAGACCAACGCAACTTATAATACTTGGGAACAGTTCACCGTATCAAAAGGTACTTTACTTTTTTTAGCGATGGTAGCAGAATATATGCCCATCACCTCCAGTTTCCAACCCATGTTCACTCAGACATCGAACGTGACTAACAACTTGGCAGTATCATTGTTAACACATTACAGTTTTGACCTCGGTGGGTACATTGCCAGCGAGTTAGTCAAGCGTTGGGAAAATCAATATCCCTCGAATTGGGTGCATTTGGCAATAATCGAGGCTTTATATCAAGGACGTTATAAAGCAGTTTCCGCGCAGCAGATATTAACACTGTGGTTGAAGAGAAATCATCCCAGCTATCATTTCAACATGGAGTTTGAGCGCTTAATTTGCAACAAACTACCAGAAGATTTGAGATGGAACAACAGCTTACCACCGCTACCACCAGCATTACCAAGCGTCAGCGGTAATCCGACCATACAAGACGTGATGAGGAATTACGAGTCTCAAACACAAACATCAGATTCCTCTGACACATATGTAGAGAAGCAGCAATATTTTGAAGACGATTACTATCAAGAATTAGAGTACAACGAAATCGAAGAGGACTCCAAAGTAAGAGAAGTTTCAAAACTACTTCCAAGTTCATCGAGCATGGTTTTCATATCCCAATCCGAGTCCTCAACATCTACCAACCGTAGTATCGCATCAAGAACTCTGACAGAAACTAGAAATTATGTTGTTACAGATTCTGAATATAGCGAACCAAAAGAATCGAAACAAATAGAACAAATAGAAGAACCCTTTGATTCCGACAAAATAGTCAAATTTCTCCCCCCAGAAAGAAATCATCCACCAATACAACAATTTACCCCAGACAAGAATGATTCGAGCGACACCTTTACCTCGAAGTTGAAAGGAGTGATGGGTTAAGAGGTAAGAGGTAAGAGGTAATAGGTAATTGGTAATTGGTAATTGGTAATTGATAACCCGACCGAGGTTGAAAACCCTGGTCTAATAGTTAAAGTCATATAAATATGACTGGAGGAAAGCCATCAAATTAATGTGGTGGAGTAAATAATGCTTTGTCCCTTTAGCTTTAATGGCTCTCTTCTAGTCCTATTAATAGGACTTTCGCTGTTAGACTGGGACTTGCAGTCCCAGTTGGGTTACGGTAAAACCTGTCATATTTTATCGGACAAAGTACTAGGAGATGAGTTAATAAATAAAAACTCCTAACTCCTAACTCCTAACTCCTAACTCCTAACTCCTAACTCCTAACTC
>CAKZYM010001062.1 GCA_937884685.1 uncultured Calothrix sp. | reverse complement strand
GATAATTAAAAATTAAGGTTCTTCAGCACTTGGTATGCCATTTAAATAGTCGTAAAAATTCAGAAGGCAGTAGGCAGAAGGGAAAAAAGAACTATATTAGTTAGAAATGTAATTTAAATGCTTTGAATTCCTTGCGTAACAAGTGTTTTAACGATTATTGGTGAATGTTTAGCATATTATGTGATGAAGACCCAAAATTAAAAATTGAAAATTGATAAAAGATATTAGTAATTTTTAATTTAATTTTATTTACTTTTTACACATTTATCGTATCATTGATTATAGCAAATGATACTTTCATAGATGCAACTCTATGCTAATGATTAAAAAAGCATTAAGCTAAAAATATGTTATTGGCTTAGACTTATTACCAATGTAATTTGCTGCATTACGTTCTGGTCTCAAGATAATTGGGTAAAGAATCATCCGTTAGATAGTATTTTTATTGTCAAAGGTAATGTTTACTAAAATCCGGGATTTGCAATAAAATTTTTTGCTAATTAAATAACTAGTCGTCAATAATATTTTATTTTCTTATTCGCTAAGCATTGATGTTTGAGCGGGGAAGGGAATTTTTATATGCTGTCGGTAAAAAGTGAATTACTTAAACAAAACAATTGTTCAGAAAAGATTACTAATAATAACAATGGTGTAGAAAAATATGCAAATAACCAACCGTATCCATTTTAGGAACCTGCGTGGTGACATCTTTGGAGGTTTAACTGCTGCGGTTATCGCTTTACCGATGGCTCTGGCTTTTGGTGTAGCTTCCGGTGCTGGTGCTGAACACGGGCTTTACGGTGCTATACTAGTAGGTTTTTTCGCGGCGCTTTTCGGTGGTACTCCTACATTAATTTCCGAACCCACCGGACCGATGACGGTTGTCATGACTGCAGTAATTGCCAATTTAACCGCCACCGCTCCGGATAAAGAAACTGGATTAGCAATGGCTTTCACCGTGGTGGTGATGGCTGGGATAATTCAAATTGCTCTGGGTGCGCTGAAGTTGGGAAGATACGTTACCTTGATGCCTTATACAGTGATTTCTGGCTTTATGTCGGGGATTGGGGTAATTCTGGTAATTTTGCAGACAGCACCATTTTTAGGACAAGATGGGCCAGGAGGTGGAGTACTGGGAACGGTACAAGCAATACCGGATTTGATTGCCAACACGCAACCGGTGGAACTTGGTTTAGCGCTGTTAACAGTTGGTATTCTGATATTTTCACCTAAGAAGTTAAATAAGATTGTACCTCCACAGTTGACAGCTTTAATAGTGGGAACTCTTCTTTCCCTTGCTATCCTTCAATTTGGTATTGTTGATTCCGAACAAGGTCTTCGCGCAATTGGTCAAATTGAAGCGACTATACCTAGTTTCAGAATGCCTGTATTTAGTGCAGCGCAATTCCAGACCATGCTCATTGATGCTCTGGTTCTAGGTATGTTGGGTTGTATTGATGCATTGCTGACATCAGTAGTAGCCGATAGTTTGACTCGCACCGAACATAATTCAAATAAAGAATTAATTGGTCAAGGTATAGGTAATATAGTTTCTGGATTATTCGGCGGTTTGGCTGGTGCTGGTGCAACAATGGGAACCGTGGTTAACATCCAGGCTGGCGCTCGCACGGCAGTTTCAGGCTTAACCCGCGCCATAGTGTTAATGGTTGCAGTTTTAGGAGCAAGTTCTTTAATTGCTTTAATTCCGAAAGCGGTGTTAGCGGGTATTGCGCTGAAAGTAGGTATAGATATTATCGACTGGAGCTTCCTCAAGCGCGCTCATAAGGTATCTCTCAAAGCTGCCTTAATCATGTACGGTGTGATAATTCTGACCGTATTTGTTGACTTAATTGTTGCGGTTGGTGTTGGAGTATTCGTTGCTAATATTTTGACAATCGAACGTTTAACGAACCTTCGTTCAGAAGAAGTGAAGACAATTACCGATGCTGATGATGCGATTATCTTAAATGATGTAGAAAGGGATTTATTAGATAGAGCAAACAATCGCGTGTTGCTGTTCCAATTAGAGGGACCGATGATATTCGGTGTTGCTAAAGCCATAGCCCGCGAACAAACCGCGATGAAAGACCATGATGTGTTAATTTTGGACTTGAGTGAAGTTCCACACATCGGGGTAACGAGTTCTTTAGCCATAGAAAATGCGATTAAAGAAGCGGTTGATAATGGTCGTCATGTATTTATCGTTGGTGCAGCAGCTAAGATTAAGCAAAGACTGCAAAAATTAGGCATCTTCAGTATATTACCTGCTCATCATATAGTTGATACTCGCGAGGAAGCATTAAAACAAGCCCTTAACTTGGTAAGCTATCCCAGCAGCAGCGATGATGTTTCCAACTATCCAAGCACAGATTTTAACGAAACAGCATTCGGACAGTAATTTCGGTCTAGGTTAGTAGTAAGTAGGAGTTCAAACCCTTACTACTAACTTTGAATTCAAATAAAAAAACAAGTCTCGAGATGGAGCCTCATTTTAAAGAAAATAATTTAAAATTGCTTCACCTATTCTTTTAAGAAGAGAATTAATAATTCCACATCGAGTAACAAAAATTACAGAACATCTCAGGTTAAAGGAGTTATAGAAGTTACAGAATCTTAGAAATTCTGATGACTTGGATAACTCCTTCTAATTGCTGAAAACTGCGTAAAACCCTTAAAAATCGATAAAATTCTGATAAACTCACTCTTGTTAACCAAGTTAATCACTAGGAGAAAGCCTAAATAGGTCTAATGAATTACCCACTTGAAATCATAGCGCCAAGCAACTACGTGCTGGCAACAGCAAAAGCTGAAGAAGCACCCCTTGTCCTTGCAGGGGTATTACTGAGTCTAATTGTAATTTATCTTGCTAGTAAAGTCGGTGGTGAGTTGTCCAGAATGCTGGACGTTCCCCCAGTTTTAGGTGAACTAGTTGGTGGTGTAGTAGTTGGTGCTTCGGCT
>CAKZYM010001061.1 GCA_937884685.1 uncultured Calothrix sp. | reverse complement strand
TTTTATACTCTTTATCTCGCTTTTAAGAGTTTACTCGGTAGGTGCAAGATGTGAGATAAATTAATTACTCGGTAATCTTGAATTGCTCTTAATCCACCAAGATTTGATGTGAAACTTGTGGGTATTTCTACATCAGAAGTTGGTAGAATATTAACTAATACCGGGTAAGTTGGTAATTCGTATTTTTCTTCAGCAAGGGCTGCATAAGAACGCATTCGTCGCGGCATTTTAGAATTGTAGCGTAATTGCAATTCATTTAATACCAGAAAATCGCCATATTCAGGACTTCTAGCGCGAATTAATACATCATTTTCTCGACTTATCCATTGAAATTCCCCCGATAAAATTTCACCTGCTTGAATATCGGGAATATTTGTTACCCATCGTACCCAATTATCGGGTGCAAGACTAATCAGTTTTTTCGCGCTTGTATCTGCGGGTTTCGACATTTTAGTAGATGCACTGTTTGCAGCAAAATTATTCTACCTTGAAGTCCGTCAACAGAGAATAAGTGGTAATGAGGTTACAGAATTCGGATATTTTTGTGGGATGCTCATCAAAATATAAAATTAAAATGTACCATAAAGAATTGGTGCGTTACGGCAAAAAGTTACTTGTTGGGTTTTGATAAAATTCTTACATAGCCGTAACACACCCTACTGTTTAACTAAGTGGGTATGCAAAATTATTTGTGTCATTACGAGCGATAGCGTTAGCGGAGCGTGTCCGTCAGGACATAGTAATCGCAAAGTGCTGCGATGATCCACACCTTCGGTGAATGCTTCGCTTCACTTTGTTCCACTCGCAATGACAAATACACAATTAATTTTGCCTAAGTACTTATTTAAATAAATCAAATTTCCTAAAACTTAATTTTCCTACTTTTCTTACTTTTTTATTTATACATTAAACTGCCTTAAAGAAGTCTAACGCACCATTAATATAAACTATAGATATAAATCCAAAATCCAAAATCCAAAATCAATGATAGGACCGAGACCGATAGAAGTTTTACGCGAAGTAGCAAATAGGTCATTAAATGGAGGTAACTATGAAACGGCATTTGAGAGCTTCGAGGAATTAATAGAACGTGAGGGGGAATCGATAGAAGCAACTATTGGTAGTGCTAAAGCTCTCAATGGTTTAGAAGAATATTCCGATTCTCTGGAGATGATCTCTGAAGCAATTGAAAGCGAACCGGAAAATTATCAATTATGGATAATCAAAGGACAAGCTAAGAGTGGATTGAATGAATATGAAGAAGCTCTTGTTTGCTATGACAGAGCGCTTGAGTTAAATCCACCACAAGATACTGTATCTGTAATTTGGAATTATAAATCGATTTCACTTTATGATAATAGTCGATATCAAGAATCAATTGAAGCAATTAATAAAGCATTAGAATTAAATTTACAATCATATTTAGTCAGCGATGCTATTTATTTACAAGCTCGTTGTTATGCTTCTCTACAACAAGATGGATTAGCATTAGCATCTTTAAAAATAGCTTTGGAATTAAAACCCAGTTTGAAAGTTTGGATAAAAAAAGCACCCGAATGGAATCGTTTTGATTCCGATACCAGATTTCAAGCTATCGTAGGAATAGAACTTACTCAAGAATGCGTCGAACAGTTTTTTAATCAACTCCGGAAAAAGCCTTTGGGGGAACACGCTTTTATTCATAGATTTCCAGAAAAGCATGAAGATGTAATTGAGTCGTTCTGGGGTGAAGATGTAAATCAATTCTCTGATAATATTCAAGAAGCTTTTCGTTTCTACTTTGAAAATGTCGAAGATGCAGACTTTGGTTCTGTTCGTGTTTATAAATATTCTTCAGGAATTGTGCCAATATATGTAGTTGGTGTTTCCACAGATGGTGATGATGGCTATATAGAAATATACAATCTAGCAGGTGAACCGATAACTTACGGTAGGTATGATGCTGATGTAATTAATTGGTGCGATCGCCAAACTGTTCGCCAACCTTTATATGAGATGATGGAAGATTCCTGAGATAAAAATAAATATTAACTCCTAACTCCCTATTCTCTATTCCCCATTCACTAGCTTTTGCAAAGTACGACTCAACTGCACGTTATTCGGCTCAATTTTCCTAGCTCGCTCAATTTCTGCAATCATTTCATACCAATATCCCCTATGAGCATACCACTTTGCTTTATCAACAGCACTTTTACCAGTTAATTCCCCATCTATTTGGGAAGTCCTTTCAACTCGCTGTACCCAACCCATGAAAGTAGGGTCATCCGGTTGTACCGTATTCCCACAGACTACTACCAAAGACCATCGATAATTTTTACCTACAACTAAAGGTGGCTTATCCTCTGGTAAGCTAAAACTAACAATACCGTTAGAACTAATGGGTAAGAAAGCTCTTTGATAATATTTACCGGTTTTATCTCGCAAACTCAGCATTACCTGTTTGGCTTTAGTTTCTGGTAAATTAATGAATATCGAAGGATGTTTTCGCAAAGTTAACCCATAATTACGTTCTGGCATCAAAGGTTTAATTTTCTCTTCGTTTGGAAAGCATTTACCTCCGTCGCGGGAACCAGAACCTTTAGTATCCTTCGGTTCCGGTTCTCCCGGTGGTGTAAATGAATCTTGAAAAACAATCTCTTCTGATAAAGAATTGTTTTTACTTGCCAATGTTGATTGAGCTTGAACAGGAAAACTATAAACAGAAATAATTGCTGATAAGCTTAAGTTTAAGAGTTTGAGTTGAACTGAAGTCATAACTTTTTAAAGTCGCTATTAACTACACAAGTTACAACAACAATATTAGTTTTGTATAAATTTTTTCTGAATTTATTTATTGTTTTTGAATTCATTAAATTGGAAACTATAAATATAGAAATAAACATCTATCTATAGTTATAAATATATTATTTTAAATCAAATATATCTAGCAGTCTCGGCGTTAAAATAACTACAATTGCACAATACAGGTAAAATCATGCCAGATAAGGGATATACCTTAGCAACCGGGGATAGTGGAGCATACCGCTTGCAGATTCTGAACGCAATTCACCAGCCTTATAGCGAGTTCTTATTGAAACGAGCGGGATTATCTCCAGGAATGCAGGTAGCAGATATTGGTTGTGGTACGGGGAATGTTTCTTTTTTAATCGCTTCTAAAGTTGGAATTAATGGTTCGGTTTGTGGTGTAGATATAAGTGAAGCGCAGTTAGACATTGCACGCTCCCAAGCAAAAAATTTAAACTTAGACAATGTGACATTTACTGAGGGTAGCGCTTATGATACGGGTTTACCAAAAGAATCTTTTGATTTGGTTTACTGTCGTTTTATGTTGATACATTTAAATCGACCAATAGAAGCATTGATTGAAATGAAATCCCTTCTTAAACCAGGAGGATTACTTGTATGTGAAGAAGCTGATTTTAGTAAAGCTTTTTGTCAACCGTCTGCTAAAGTTTATGATATTTGCTATGAGATGTTGATTGGTTTAGCTTCTTCAAGAGGTCAAAACTTCTGTTTGGGAATCGAACTCTACGATATTTTTAATCATGCTGGGTTTGTGAATCCGGAAATATCTTTTATACAACCTGTGGTAACAAGAGAAAATAAGCGTTTGATAGATATGTCGTTGATGGAAGCAAGAAATGCTTTGATTGAAGCTCAGTTAACGGATTCTCATGAAGTTGATAAAATAATTTCTCAAATGACAGAATTGGCTTTAGATAATACTACTTTGTTTGGTATTCCTCGGGTTACACAGATTTGGTCAAGAAGAGTAATGAGTAAGGAGTAAGGAGTAATGAGTAAGGAGTAATGAGTAAGGAGTTCAAAATTTTATTTTTCCTAATTACCAATTACCAATTACCAATTATTGCCAATTCCCAACTAAAACAAAAGGAGACCAATAATAAGGATGTTGATATTTAGTATCCTTTAATAAAGATAATTGTGCTTGTCGTAATGCTTGAGCTTTGTTAATTCCATCTTGGGTTAAAAGACGATAAAATTCGGTGACTAAATCGGCTGTTGATTTATCTTGTACTGACCACAATGTTGCTAAGGTACTTCTAGCTCCAGAACGAACTGCTACCCCTGCTAATCCTAAAGCTGCTCTGTTATCTCCTTTTGCTGTTTGACAAGCACTCAATACTAAAAGTTCGATTGGTTCGCGATTTCTTAAATTTGAAGATGGACTTTTTAGCCATTTACCCAAATCTTTGACATTAATTCTATCTTTCCAAGTTAATAAAAATGTGTCTTCTGCTTTGGAACTAAATTGTCCGTGGGTAGCGAGATGAATTACCGAAAATGGAGCGGATTCGATTTTGTTTTGAACTTGGGGACGGGTAAATTGTTCGTTTAATAAGGTTTGATTTTTGATTAATTTGGAAATTTGAGTTATTTCTGTATCTACAGCAGGTAAAGCTGAAAATCCCTGACGTGGTTCTGTTAATCCCCCGGTTAATGCTTTTAGTTGTTGTGGTGGAAGATTTCGCGACTCGAAAAGTTGTAAGCTGGGGGTTAAAGCTATGTTGTATTTTTCAATGATGAATTTTTCACCATCGTGTAAAACTGACATTGGTAAACTACGAAGAAATCCATCGAGAACAAATACCAGGGTTTTAATATTTGATGTTTCTAATTCTGCTTCAATCGGACGTATCAACCAATCGTATACTTTTTGAGCGGGTGGTAGTACTTCTGATGGTAGGAAAGCTGGATTTAATGATTGTCGCAGTTGATTAAATATCTTTGTTTCTTCTTCTGGTAATATCTTAGTTCCATAATGTTGTAAAGGACGATTGGGAAGGGATAAAACTACTTCTAAACGGTTATGGATGATGATGGGATATATTACCGCTGCATTTTTATCGATTTGTTCTATAGGTTGGGATTGATAAGTTAAACAAGCTGCTCGTAAAAAGTTTTCTAGTTCAGCTACCTGCAATCCTTCGATGATTTGACGAGATTTTTCTAATCGTTGCTGTTTAATTTGGGGATTCAAGTTATCAACGTCTTGTAGAAGTAGCTGTACTAATTCCCGATATACGGGTTCAACTTCATCCCGGAAGGAAAACTGGATATTGGGATTCATTTGAACCAAATCCTGACGTAAGGATTCTAAATTATCTACCGCTTGAGAATAAGCTGTAATTGCTGCTTGTTGATTCCCTTGTGCTTTATAAAGTCTTCCTTGCTGCCATAATAAAGTAGCTGCAATATCCGAAGCTTGGATATTATTAGCCAAATTTAATCCGTTTCTAGTTAAGTTAAGAGCTTCCGAAAACTGGTTTGTTTTTTCGTAGAGATGTCCTAATTGTCCCACAGCATAGGATTCGGCTCTGATATCTTTTAATTCTCGCGCTTGTTTTAGTGCGATCGCCAATATTTCACCCAGTTCCCGATAGTCAATTCCTGCTAATTTATTATCAATCAAACTTTGAGCCAAATTTACCCGACTGTAAACCGAAAAACGACTTGAGGGAAGTACAAGAAATAAATTTTTAATTTCAGTATATAATTCTAGTGCTGAAGCAGATTGTTCGGTTTTAATCAATAAACTAAATTGATTTATTTTTGCTGATAACTTACTACGATTATCTGGAGCTATCGCTGCTGCTTGTTGATAGTAATCTAAAGCGGTAGAAATATTATTATTAACCTTTGCTGAATTTCCTAAAATTAATAAAGCTTGAGCAACGTCACGAGAAGAATTTAATTTCTGAGCAATATTCAAACTCTGTAATAAAAACTTTTGAGAATTATCTGAATCTCCCACAGCTTGTAAAATATTCCCCAAACTCCGCAATCCTCTAGCTTTGATTATAGAATCCGGTAATTTATCTAATTCAA
>CAKZYM010001060.1 GCA_937884685.1 uncultured Calothrix sp. | reverse complement strand
GCAAGCGAATAATCTCTGGTAACTTGCACAAATCTGGAAAAATTAATATATTCCTCTTGAGATTGATTTTGAGTGTAACGCAAATTAATCTTATTATGAAGGGCTATGCAAAGTCCTTCTTCTTTTTTGTCACAAAATAGGATTACTTTACAACTTCCTAAATATGGGTTTATAAGTTTTGGTAAGGTTAGAAAATTAGTTTCAGTTTGCTCTACACCTTGTACTTCTGCAATAAATGAATTGAATACAGACATATAAATAATTGTTAGTGTAGTTGTTGCTTTATTTAAAAGTAACAACTGCTTGAATATTAGTGCAAACTTTTCATAAAGTCCAGTCTTTTATAGACAAAAACCTAAAAATACTTTAAACATCGGTGACGCTTATTTTCTTGAAATAAGTGTTTTAAGTTCAACTATTAAAGCAAATGTCAAATTTCTATAAAAGCAACTACTTGATAGGTAAAAAATTCCGTGTTTCTTCCACAACAGTCCAAAATTGGATTGATAAATCTTTAAAGGGTGAAATCAATCTTGAGCTTGGAGAAGAGGAAGGGAGATGGAAAGTAATCAACAATCTTCACAATCAGAGATTACTGTTTGAGCTATCAAGAAAAGCTGAGAAATTTGACCGCATGAAGGAGAAAAGGGTGGAATATACTGTGGATAATAAACTTTACGAAATACTATCGCCCAAGCAAGTCAAATTGCTTGCCAGGTCGCTTCAGGATGATTTAGAAATACCTCTAAAATATGTCTACATTGGGGAAGAAGGAGTAAAACGGTGGTACACCTTTCATGAAGCTTCCACTAAATCTACTTACAGTACATATTTAGAGGGACACGATTTCTTTCTGGAAGTTCACCTTGATTACATTCTGGGTAAATTCAATGACAGGGAGAGGGGCATACCCAAAATAAATTTAATTGATTTGGGGTGTGGAACGGCGGACTATACCATTACCTGTGCAAAAAAAATGGATAAACTTGGATTACTCAACTCTGTTATTGCTCTTGATATATCTCAGGTAATGCTTGATAGGTTGAGTAATCGCTTCAAGCAAAAAGATTTGAAGCACATACCTTTCTATTCTAAGCAATGTGATATGGATGAGGGACTACCGTTTGATTTTCTGTTTGATTTATCTAGTTCAGAAGATGGCAGAATTCCAGCACTATACCTCAATTTCGGAGGGCAAATCACCAATAACGAGGTTTATGAGCAAGTTAATATGCTTTACAACATCGCAACCGTGATGAACAAGGAAGATAGGTTGCTGGTTGTAAACTCTTACCACGAGAAGGAAATGGAAATAACTTACCCATCTGCCGAGATGGATGAATTCTTTGATTTACACAGGTGGATTTTAGACCTGCTTGGTATAAAGCAGGAAGATTACACTATTCACTTTGACTATAGCGAGCAAGAATTTAAAAGAACGGCGGGTTTAAAGCTCGTTAAAGACATAACTCTCAACTTCGACAAGATAAATACGCTGGTCAAGTTGAAGGCTGGGCAGGAGTTGATTGTGTGGAAGCACCGACGGGAAAATCACCAGACTGTAAACCAAAATGCAACTGCCACGGGAATGCGGGTAGATTTATCATCTACAGATACAGATGACAGTTTAATTTGCTATATGCTGAAGAAGCGTTAAAAGGAACTTAATTTTAGTAAAAATAAAAGAAACACTCTTGGTAATCCTTGAGTGTGTTTTTTAGTTATAAAATTGCTAAAGGTTACATATATGATTAGTAGGCGAACCAAATAAACAAAGTAAATAAAATAACATTACCTAGTTGTAACCAAAACAAAAGATTATATAATTTAGGATTTTTTTCTTTTAAAAATATAGCCAGTCTATGCCATCCAAAAGATGAAAGGATTGCATAAAGACCAGCTATTGTAACTAAAATTCGTGGTGTCATAATATAAAAAATTAATTAACATACGCTACTTACCCAAGAAAGAGGAGCAGGTATTAAAGGGTTAGGAAAGTAATGAGTTATATTCAAGTTAGCTCCTTCATCACCGCACTGTCCGCTAGTAGCATCAAGTATTTCTGCATACAAAACTGCACCAGCCAAACCAATGGCAACTGGAATAGCAATTGGAAATTTAACTGCAACAGCAGTTGCTACAAAGTCACCAATGGCTACTCCTTTTTTGATGTCTCCGATCAGGCACTGATTCATATATACTTCTGAGTGAAGTGTGTGAAAGGTTACATTATATTCGTACTGGCAGGCTGCACTTACATTAACTCCAAAAGAAACCTTCTTAGCTTCCCTTTGTGACTTCAGGTCAATAACCTTTACAGAAAGAACTTTGAAACTGTTGTAAAACTCAACCATTTTGGCAATATCTGCAATCTCCCCGCTTGTATAACCAAGCTCTTTTAATTTGGTTTCGTCAACATTGGCAACATGATAACGGTCATAAGTTACTCCACCAGCTTCATCAATCTCCTGTATTTGCTCAATGGAAAATTCCGTTTCTATCTCTGGCATTTCTTCTGCTGGTTGAATTTCGGGTAGTGGTTCATTTAGTAAGGCTTCTTCTGTTTTAAAGATAGATTGCTTAGTACCGTCTTTGTATTGAATATGCATCTCCACAGCATAATCCTGTGCAAAAACTTGTGTCATTTGATAAGCAAAAGGAGTCACAATACTAACCAAAATTATCAATACAGCCACTCCTTTTAAAAAGTTATTTAGTTTTTTTAATATGTCTGTCATACAGGAATAATTCATACTTCTAATTATCCCCTCTGTCAAAGCTTTTAGGCTTCATTTAAAATTAATCTGAACTGCGTCTTAAAACTTATTAAGTTGAATTTTATTTCTTTAACATTTAGTTAGTTTTAGTTCGTAATTGTAGCGATGTTATTTATGAATTATTAGAATGGAGAACTTTTTTGCTATTTGGCACGGTCATACTAATTACATAGCATTTTTTTACTGCCAAAAGCCCACTTCATTCATTGGAATCAAAGAGTAAGCTAAAATTAAGATATTATTGTATTATCTTCAGATTACGCTGTTTATCCTCAGTCTTTTTTGATTTCTGTTATCTAGCGGAAGCCACACAAGGAATTAATTTCAGCGCAAAAATATAGAAAGATGCCTGTATCAGATAGTTGTAGTGCTTTCTGGGAGTAATGCTGATTAATCTATGGTGCTTAGGGTCGGTTATTGTTTGTTTTAAGAACTGGAATATCAGCTTGAGAAAGGTTATCCATTTTTATAGCGACTAAACCTTCTTTAAATGCTCTTTGGTAAATATATTGTTTTTCAAAAATTTCGTAACCTAGTCCGTCATAAAAACCTTGAGCAAACTTGATTGCGGATTTATCTTCAATTGGCTGGTTCATTCCAATGGTATAACTAATATGCTGACAAATAGCTTCAGCAGCTTTGAGAGAATAGCAAGCATTTAAGATCACACATTCTACATAGTCAGCGTGCAATTCAAAAAGTGTTGCTAATGCCGACGGTGAAATAAATTTATCATTCTCTAAAAGTAAACTACCATCCTCTAATCCATGTCCACAAAAATGAACTATTAGAGGTTTTTCTTCAGCAATCGCACGACGAATATCTTCGTCTTGAACAGCAACTCTAACTTCAACTTTAAAAGTATCCCGTTTTACTGCACCTCGGATACATTGTTCAATAGTACGAATTTCTTTATCTAAATGTAAACCATGAGGGATTGCTGCTAAAATTAAAATTTTTCGTGGTTGAGTAGGTTTTTTTTTATCTTTTAGTTTAATTGTGGGTCTTATAACAAGTCCAAACATTAATCCGAATACAACTACAAATAACTGATTTGATTCAGTCAATTTTAAAAATGGTTTTATCAATCTTGCAAAGATATAAAAAGGTGGTTTTATATAGGCAAACCTTATTCCTTTATTTAAGTCACGAACAGACCATCTTAGTGTTTCGTTACCAAGATATTTATCAAGTATAGAAAAGTCTTCTTCATTTTTGATACTATAAAGAGAACCTTGAGGAAAATCTACTAGTTCTACAGTTGATTTTGGACATGAATCTGGGCATAACTTACCTTTCCACTGTTTTCCATTACTTAAGACAGCATTGATATAGCTATCAGCATTCAATTGAAATGGTCTTATATATATTTCCTTTAATAATAGACCTATATTTATATTATTTACCACTCGTTTTTTTCTAGCATAAATTTTTATTTTATTGCTATTTTCCTCATGTAGATTATTCCCAACTCTAAACCCTCTTTCTAATTCTTCTTGTGTTACATGAGTCATCAAAATTTCATTTATTTCATACTTTAACAAGTCACTATTGATAGGTTTTATGACTAACTTATATTCTTCAAAAAATGGCATTGGTCTTCCTGAAGTATACTCTACATGCAAACCCAATGCTATTAATATTAATAATAATATTGAGAATAATAATATTTTTAATGTTAACTTTGTCTTTTTGGTTAATCTTATTTTCTTTATGTTTTTGATTAATGTATTGAAACAGTACACTCCCAAAAATATACTTATAATTAGTACTAAACTAGCTATGTAATTAACACAGAGTATTCCAAGAAAAACTATTAACAGTAGAGCCAAAAGTACTACTCTATATATAATTAATTTATAATTTCTAATTATCATTGTTTATAACATTTCTAAATTCGGAAAGTTTTTTATGATTTTACGCATTTCTTACCAACTTACTTTTATAAATCAGCTACTCTAAAAAGATTAAATTCTTTCCAAGCCAAAGATAACATAATCTCGAAAAGCTTTATTAGGTATTAGCACTATGTTGGATATCTTTTCATGCGTTCGCGAACCTGTTCGCGATGGGAACATTTTATTAAGAAGTAAAAGACCGCGCTGTCACAGGTTCTACCTCCGCAAAATGTTAAACGGCATTTAAATTTACTGAAAAACGGTAAAACTTCACACCCCCTCATACCTGGAATCAAAATTATTTGATATCACCCCTCTCAGATTGCCTTGTAAGGTGCATGAAATATTCTTCAGGTATGATTCCACCTGAAGAATATAGATTAAAATCGGGTATTTATTAAAAAAGATGCTCGTTATTTGGTTGAACAAGCATCTTTTTGAAATGTATATTTAACACCCCATGCTTCCAGGTGTAAGGAGATTGGGTTACACCGCGAAACAAAAGAGGTTAGGAAGATTGGGCATAATGCTAGAAGCACTATGAGGATTAATCGGCTATTGAGTTTTTTCATTTCCCGTTTATATAGGTGGATAAGGAAGAGGCGAATACCAAAACCCACCGGGAATAATCTTTGTTAGAATCGCCAAAAACTATACAAAGAATTGATTCACCTTTGTGGAAAGTTTAATACCTTAAAAAACAACAAAGCCGTCCCACTAGCAAGACGGCTTTCGCGTTTACATGTATAAACAAAATCGTTCGCCTGCTTATTCTAATGATAGCAGGTGAATCAATTTTTTGTATAGTTTTTGGCTTACTACCAATATACCATTCTTACTCATAAAAAGTCTACGTAAAATTACTAAACTTTATTATTCCTTATTATTCATAGTTTATAAAGTACTTGCGTATTTAAGTTCATAGCTTTAAAACGTGAAAACGCTTGTATACAAGATATATAAACGCTTATCTATTTATAAGGAAATGTCTGTCATTGCTTGGTATAAAGCAAACATATGTGCTTTATAATACTCAGTAATTCACACTACCATGCAT